>JAAZXX010000423.1 GCA_014239995.1 Verrucomicrobiia bacterium | reverse complement strand
AAGCTCGTTGACAATTCCCTGCAGAGCCTTCCAACTTGGATCATGTCCAGTCAACTTGTCACGCGCCGTCACTTCATTGCAACGGGCGGTAAGACCACCCTGACGCTTGGTGCAGGCACCGCTTTTCTCGGGGCTCGAAATACCAGCCATTCCCAATCCCCTGGCAACCGGGTTGTCCTGGCCCTGGTGGGCGCGGGGGGACGCGGGGGCAGTCATGCCTCGGGGATGTCCCGTCTTCCCGGGGTGGAGTTCAAATACGTGTGTGACGTCTGGGAAAACCGTGGTTCCGGGGTCATGAAACAACTGACTCAATACCAGCAACGGGCACCGAAACGCATCACGGACATGCGGGTGGCCCTTGAGGACAAGGATGTCGATGCCGTGGTGATTGCCACCCCGGAACACTGGCACGCCCTGGCGACCGTATGGGCCTGCCAGGCAGGCAAGGATGTGTATGTAGAAAAGAATCCCTCCATGAGTGTCTGGGAGGGACGCAAGATGATCGAGGCCGGCAAAAAATATCAACGGGTCGTGCAGGTTGGATTTCAGAACCGGAGCGGTCCCTATGCCGCGTCGGCACGGGACTACATCGCCAGTGGCAAGCTGGGCAACATCGTGCATGTGAAAGTATACAACATGCTCGGTGGGCGCCGATGGGAGCCAAGGCCTGACAGCAAGCCACCGGCGGGCCTGGACTGGGATGCCTGGCTGGGCCCGGCGCCGGAGGTGCCCTATAATGCTGGTCGGCATCTCGACTGGCACCCCTGGTGGGATTACAAGGGGGGAACGCTTGCCGATGATGCCAGCCATCAGCTGGACCTCACACGGATGGTGCTGGGGGATCCGCCACACCCCAGCTCGGTGCTCTGTATCGGGGGGAACTACGCCTACCAGTCCGGTCGCGAGGTGCCGGAGTTTCAGTGCATCACCTATGATTTCGGTGACTACGCGATGACCTGCGAGAACGGCAATGCCACGGGATATCTTCGAAAGTTTTCAGGGGACGTACGTTATGGAGATCAATGGCCGCACTGGCCCACCGCGGCCACGCGGGTGGAGATCTATGGGACCCAGGCCATGATGTACCTGGGGCGTCACGGATGTGGTTGGCAGGTGAAGGATGGCGACGGAAAGGTGATCGATCAGGACAAGGGGCATTTTCCCGATCAATGGCATCAACCCAACTTCATTGACTGCGTGCGATCGAGAAAACGGCCCAATGCCGATATCGAGCGCACCCATCGCAGTGCCTGCCTGGTTCACCTTGGGAATACCTCCTACCGCGTGGGCAAGCAACAGCTTCAGTTCGACGGTGCCACGGAACGTTTTACCAACAGCGATGCTGCCAACACGCTCCTCAAACCTGCCTACCGGAAGCATTACCGTATCCAGGAGGCCATATGATAATGCTTATGAAATCCAGATTCCGCCTTTTGAGGGCATCTCTGACCATTTGCCTGTTGCTGATGGCCCTGACACGAGCATGGACGGTGCACGGACTCGACCTGCAGCTCCAGGAACGTGACCCGGTGAGCGGCGATGTGAAGGTTCAAGTCGAGACCGTTGATCCCGTGAAGGTGGGCGTGATCGCTGTGGATGTGTGGAATTATCATTGGTGCAAGACCGCCACCATGCGCGTGGATGCCATTGTGCCGCGGATGAACAAGGCCCTCGAGGCCGCACGCACCCTTGGCATGACCGTGATGCTGTGTCCCAGTGACGTGGTGGACAACTATGTGGGTTACCCCCAGCGGGAGCGTGTGTTCGCACTGCCCGAAATTCCCGTGCCCCTGGTCGAGGAGGTGACGTGTCCTCCGGTGCCGGATGCCGGCGGATGCGCCTGCGGACGGGAACGTTGTGCGGGCAACTATGGCTGGGACGGGATGCATCCGGATTTCAGGATTGGGCATGAGGACCTGATGCCCGACACCCAGGCAGAGGTTTATGCAATCTGTAAACAGCGAGGTTTGACGCACCTGATCTATGTCGGGTTTCATACCCAGGTCTGTCTGCTGGGCAAGCCCATGGGACTGCGCGCCATGAAATCAGCCGGGCTGCGCTGCGTCCTGGCGCGGGACATGACCGATGCCCATCCCGGGTATGATCCCGCCCGTGCCTTTACGCCCGACCTCAACACCTCGCAGGTGGTGGCACATTTTGAGAAACACCTGGCACCGACGATTCATTTCCAGGATGAACTGACACGCTGGGGGCATTGGGATGCCAACTGGGTGCTTGACCCGGTCCGCTTTGCCCCCTGGGGGACACCTGGGCGGCCTCATCTGTTTGAACATCCCGTGACAGTGACCCTGGCCACGCCCCTCCAGCGGGACGCCACGATTCGGTATACCAGTGATGGTTCCACACCGAACAAGGATTCCAGACGCTACACCGAGCCCTTCCAGGTGGATCAGACCACCCACGTGCGTGCCCTTGCCTTTCGAGACGGCCAGGCAGTCAGCACTGAATCCGAGGGCTTTTATGCACGCATGGGGCCCGTGCCCCCGCAGGCGGATGTGCGGATGGGTGACCTGGAACCACTGCGTAGTGTCGGTTTTGGCCACACCTACAGTGGCGTGGTCCGTTACTCCGGTAACACAGGCCCGCCCCAGAAGGATCGCTCCAACCTGGGCAAGCCACTGAAGATCAACCGCAAGGTCTACACCCATGGGATGGGCGTGCATGCTCCCTGTGCCCTGATGTATGAAATCAAGCCGGAGTATGCGCGGTTTGTGGCCTTGGCAGGTGTGGATGAGCACCTGGTCAGCATCAGCCACGGGTCGAACCTGGCCATGCATCCCAGCGTGGTCTTCAAGGTCTTCATCGATGGGGAGGAGGTCGCCTCCAGTCCGGTGATGCGGGTGCTTTCACCAGCCTGGCGTTTTGACGTGGAGATGCCCCAGGGTGCGCGTCGGATCCACCTGGTGGTGATGGACACGGGGGATGGATCACGCGAGGATTTTGCCGATTGGGTGAATGCGGGTTTTGTCCTCAGGAAATGACATTTTCATGCCTTGATACAATGGGCGCCCCAGGGGGATGGAACTTGGTTTCCTGTCGCGAAATGTGGAACCGAGGGGCAACTTCGCCGATGCGCCTGTGTATTTCCATGGGATTGGCCATCAAAGCCCCAGGGTGCTGGGTGAGGGGATCTTCCAGACCTGGCTTCTCTGGCCATCTTGCTGGGGTTCCGCTGAGTGGGGGAGCTGGGAGGCCTGCGTTTGGTTTTGCAATGGGGTTACTTCTTGATGGGGACACGCATGCTGCGGGCATTCAGCTGCATTCCGTGGCACGCGCCGGTGCATCCTACATCGGCTGTATGGAAATTTACACCAGCGACAAGTTCATGGTTCACTGCCGATTCAACAGAGGTGGGGGGTCTCAAGAACCGGCATTCAAGCTTCCTTCCGTGCATCAGCCATCCCTCGGGGTTGAGGGATGGCTGATGCACCGGTAATTAAGGAGGTGATACAGGGAGTTCAGGACCGGATCTTTTCAAGTGAATCAGGGTTCCCGGTAAGGAGATGCCTGAGGCAGCAGGGAGGTGTCGTAAAAAGCCCATTCATACCAAATCTTGTTTTCCTTGTTGATGCCCAGGGAAAGAAAAACGGGAATAATTGAAACGTGGCCGTTCTTATAGGTGTTTTTCATCTCGACCCATACGTGACCATGTTTGGATCCATTGGGAAGGGTGACCACCTCGTAAATGGACTTCAGTACTTCGATGTCCCGCTCGAGTTCGGCATGGTGTTCCCGGTCCTGTTTCATGAGTTCATCCACGCTGATGCCCTTCTTGAAACCCCAGTCGTTGTGGACGATTTTTGCGTCATCGGTGTAACATGCGCGATAGGCATCAAAATCTCCCTGCGTGTAATGCGTGATCATGGATTTGATCAAGTCCACTTCCTTTCCTGCCATGGTTTGTTTTCCATCGCGACGTTTCTCAGGGGTTCCCCCTCGTTGATAAATCCAATAGGCGTCGGGCGCAACTTCCGTGAGGGTGCCGTCTTTGAGCAAACCCTGCTGTTGTTCGTACCAAAGCCCGTTCTTGATATCGAATGAAGCCGTCCAGGTGCCACCATTGGCAAAGAACGCCGTGAATTTTTTGTCCTGACCACTGACGCTGACTTGGAAGGGGATGGGATCCCGTTTCTGGATCAGGGTGCCGTCC
>JAAZXX010000422.1 GCA_014239995.1 Verrucomicrobiia bacterium | reverse complement strand
TGCAGGTTGAAATGGATAGTGTACTGCCTTGAACGAGAGGTAGAGCATGAAGGGTTCGTTCGCAGGACGTTTTTTTAACCAGGAGAGGGCCTGATCCGTCAGTACGTCGGTTGTGTAGCCATCAAAGGATGTGCGATGGCCATTGATATTGAGCACAGGATCAAAATAGGTGCCTTGCCCCTTGAAACTGACCCAGTGATCGAACCCTCTGCGGGGTGTGTCATCCTCGTGCCCCATGTGCCATTTACCCACGAAACCTGTGGTATAGCCAGCCCCCTGGAGGTATTCCGGGAAAAAACGTGTACCTTCAGCGACCGGTCGCTGGTTGTCCACCACCCGATGATGATGCATGTATTGACCGGTCAGGATGGTGGCCCGGCTTGGACTGCAGAGGGAGGTCGTCACAAAGGCGTTTCTGAAATGCACCCCTCGGGCTGCCATGCGATCCAGGTTGGGTGTCTCCAGGAATGCCGGTGATTGATCCATGAATCCCATGAAATCATAGCGGTGGTCATCGCTCAGGATGACCACGACGTTTCGAGGTGATCCCCATGCAGCAAATCCGGTTGCGAGGCAAAGGCAAGCCACAAGGCACAAACGGGATATTTTCATACCCCCTATCCACTCAGGAAAGGGGTCATGCGGCAAGCAAGAACATGCTTCCCCGAAATCCTTGCCATCAGACTGGATTCCCGATGATGGCAGCGCGCTGCCATTGTTTTTTTGACCTGATCGATGTTGGTGGAACATCATGGTCCAGCAGGTCTGGGCGGTTTCGCCTAAGCACATGAGCATCCTTTTGCCCTGGAAATCACTCTGGGAACTACCAGGAAAACAAGCACGACCCATGAAATCGAGGTGTCCCATCAATCATCCAGCGTCCATTGTTCAAATTTCCCTGCTAGACACATTCGATGCTTCGTGGCAAGAACATGAGGTGGATAAGCTGCACCAGTTAGAAAGTATCCTGCAGGAGATAGGTTCCTGCCTGGTCGCCTACTCAGGGGGGGTGGATTCAACCTTTCTGGCGTTGATGGCCCATCGTGTGCTTGGTAGCGACGCACTGGCCGTCATGGCAGACTCGCCCAGTCTCCCGCGTCGTGAACGGGAGGAGGCGCTGGCCCTGTCCAGGCAATTTGGATTTCCGTTGGAAATCATTCATACAAAGGAATTTCAAAACAACGAATATCTGGAGAATCCCGTCAACCGATGTTACTTCTGCAAGCACGCCTTGTTCGTGGAAATGGAGGTTTTGGCGCGTCAGCGAGGGGTTTCCGTGCTCCTTTATGGGGAGATTGCTGATGACATCGGGGATCATCGTCCCGGTTCACAGGCTGCCAAGGAGTTTCAGGTTCGGGCCCCTCTCAGGGAGGTCGGCCTGAGCAAGGCTGAAATCAGGACTCACTCCGCAGCGCTGGGATTGTCCACGGCTACCAAGCCTCAGATGGCCTGTCTGAGCTCACGGATTCCCTACGGAGAAAAGGTGAGTGTGGAAAAATTGAGCCAGATTGAGCAAGCTGAGGCCATTCTGCGGCAGAGAGGCTTCCATGATGTACGATTGCGTCACCACGCGCTTGCTCAGGGTGCCATGGCTAGAATTGAAGTGGGGACTACCGAATTCGACAGGTTGATCCAGGCCGAGGTGCGGGAAGATGTGGTAAAGTGTATTCGGGCTTTAGGATACCTCCACGTGACCTTGGACCTCATGGGTTACCGCCGCGGAAGCCTCAATACCTCCATCATCCCCGGTAAAATACCATCACCATCCCATGGAACTTGAAGACAAAATGGTTCCGTTTGACCAGCTGGAGGCCTGGCGTTCCGGTGTGAAAGCGCGGGGTCGGCGTCTGGTCGTCACCAACGGTTGCTTTGACATCCTGCACATCGGCCATGTCCGCTACCTTTCCAAAGCGCGGGCCGAGGGTGACCTGCTCCTTGTTGGCCTGAATGGTGACGACAGCGTGCGTCAGCTCAAAGGACCCGAGCGGCCTGTCAATGGGCAAGGCGACCGTGCATTGCTATTGGCAGCCCTTTCCAGCGTGGACTCGGTTTGTGTGTTCCAGGAAAAGCGAGCCACCCGCTTTCTTTCCGAGGTGCAGCCTGACATTTATGTCAAAGGTGGCGACTATACTCTGGATACCCTGGACACGGACGAGCGTCAGGCAGTGACATCCCACGGCGGGCGCATTGTTTTTATTCCCTTTGTGGACGGACGTTCGACCAGCTCACTCATTGAGACCATTCGCAGGCTTTAGTCCATTGTAGGAACGGAAATCGCATCATGCTTCCTCCTGAGAGAAATATACCCCCCCCCATGGGATGGCTTTTCAGCATGCTGGGGTGTTTCCTCGTTCATGGCGAGGATGCATCCAGGTTCTGGCCTCAGTGGCGTGGTCCCATGGGTAACGGGGTGGCTTTACATGCCGATCCGCCGGTGCAATGGTCGGAAGACCATCATGTGGCCTGGAAGGTGGAGCTTCCCGGTAAGGGGCATGCGACACCGATTGTCTGGGACGAGCACGTTTATATAAGCGCTGCCATCCCTGTTGGCCCCAAGAAAGATCCTGTCTACAATCAGGCAGAGGGGGCGCATGACAATCTTTCAGTCTCCAGGGATCATCTCTTCAGTTTGCTGGCCTACCGGCGGTCCGATGGCATGCCTGCATGGAGGCGTGATCTCAACCGCGTCTTTCCGCATGAGGGTGGTCATGAAACCGGGAGCCTCGCCTCGGCATCGCCAGTGACGGATGGTGAGCGTATCATCGTCTCGTTTGGTTCCCATGGATTGTACTGCCTGGATATGCAGGGGGAGGTCCTTTGGAGCAGAGACTTCGGCAGCATGCAGACACGCCATGCCCATGGCGAGGGAGCTTCCCCGGCATTGTATGGGAATCGACTCGTGATTAATTGGGATCATGAAGGTCAGTCTTTTGTCTGCTGCCTGGATGCTGCCTCTGGTAAGGAACTCTGGAAATCGGCGCGTGATGAATCCACCTCGTGGGCCACCCCGTTGATTATCGAGCATGCTGAGGCGACCCAGGTGATCGTCAGTGCGACAGATAAAATTCGGTCCTATCATCTCATGACAGGCGAGGTCCTGTGGGAATGTGGAGGTCTCTCAAGGAACGTGGTGGCTTCACCTGTCGCTGGCCACGGTATCGTGGTCGCTGCCAACAGCTACGACTGGCAGGCCATGCTGGCCATCCGGCTGGATGGCGCAAAAGGAGACCTGACCGGTAGCAAGCAGATCGCCTGGAGCATGAATCGCCTGACACCATACGTGCCAAGCCCTCTTCTGTATGGAAGGAAATTGTATTTTCTGAGACATCTTCAAGGCATCCTGTCATGCGTTGACCTGATCACGGGAGAACCGGTGGCAGGCCCATTCCGTCTGCCGCGGATGCGTGTCCTGTTTGCTTCCCCGGTGGGTGCCTCCAACCGGATCTATATCACAAGTCGGGAGGGAATCACCCTGGTGATGGAACACTCCGACCAACCCAAGATTCTTGCAGTCAATCAACTTGATGATGTTTTCAGTGCCTCTCCTGCGCTTGTGGACGGACAACTGTTTCTGCGGGGTGAGTCGTTTCTCTACTGTCTCGAGGACCGGTCGAAAACGGCTCAGGGGGAGTCAGCTCATTAAACCCCTCCGATGCCCCTAGTCGGATGGGCTTTCCTTGCGGCGATTGAAGTCAACCGCTTCGCGGTATGTGACGCCACTTCCACCAAAAATATCGAGTGCAGATCCAATGGTCAGGTCCACCCTTCCATTGCTTTCCCGGTGCACTGTCTCCAGGTCCTCGAGGACTCGGGCGCCGCCGGCATAGGTCACCGGGATTGGGCTCCAGTCCGCCAGCTTGCGTACGAGGTCCAGATCCACCCCCGCACACAAGCCCTCGACATCCACTCCATGCACCAGGAATTCCGCACAGTGATTGGCGAGGTCGGTCAGGACTTCCCGGCTGAGCCGGAGTTGGGTAAAGGTCTGCCAGCGATCGGTGACCACGTAGTACGATCCATCGCGGATACGACAGCTCAGGTCGAGCACCAGTCTTTCAACCCCCACGGTTTCTACCAGGGTATGCATCCGATCCTGTCTCAGTACAGGGCCCTCGAAGATCCAGGAGGTTACAATCACGTGAGAGGCACCTTCTTCAAGTTGATTGACTGCA
>JAAZXX010000421.1 GCA_014239995.1 Verrucomicrobiia bacterium | reverse complement strand
CTATCACAGTGTATTCAAGGGGCAGGGGATGCATTTTGATGAAGTCCGTGAATACCAACCGGGTGATGATGTGCGTTCGATTGACTGGAACGTGACCGCACGAATGCACACTCCTTTCATCAAGAAATTCGTGGAGGAGCGCGAACTAACCCTGATGCTGGTTGTAGACCTCAGTGGTTCCGGTTTATTTGGTTCTGGAGACCAGTCAAAACGGGAGCTTGCCGCAGAGATGGCGTCTGTGCTTGCCTTCTCTGCCATTCGTAACAATGACAAGGTTGGTTTGATTCTTTTTACCGATGAGGTGGAAAAATACATCCCGCCGCGCAAGGGCCGTTTTCACGTTCTACGTGTGGTTCGTGAAATTCTTTTCCACGAACCCAAGCGTCGAGGAACAAACATCAATCAAGCTCTAGAATTCCTGAGTCGTGTGACCAATCATCGTGCTATTGCGGTGGTTATTTCAGATTTTATTGGTCAAACGGTTCCGACACGTCGGGAAATATCCGCACATCTCATGCGTCAGGTAGTCCTCTCCGATGTACTCAAATACGCCTCGGTAACGGCACTCCGACAGGCAAACCGACGACATGACGTGGTGGCTATTCAGGTCATGGATCGCTTTGAGATGCATCTTCCATCCATTGGCCGTGTTCTTCTCAAGGATGCCGAGACCGGTGAAGTGATGGAGGTGGATACGGGGGACCCCCGCAAGCGTGCTGCCTTTGCGAGCAAACAAAAAAAAGCACAGCATGAGTTAGGGCGCCTTTTTCGCTCAGTAGGGATTGACTCCATACAATTGTCAACGGATGAATCCTATGAAATGGCCCTTGGAAAGTTTTTTGAAACACGAGAGAAAAGGAGGTCACGCAGATGAGCTCCATGAATCCCGATTTAACATCCCCTCCGCCCGTGCCTGATGGCACCAATGGAGTGCCATCAGACCTGCATGATATCCTTCCTGCCGTCGAAATTATCTCGATTTGGACCTGGTTGCTCTGGAGCGGGCTATTGCTTGTTGCGCTTGTCATGGGATACTATCTCTCGCGCTTTGCGCTGGCCAGATGGCGATCACGGAAAGCTGAGAGTGTGAGCTCAGCCAACAAGGTCCCTGATCATGTGCTTGCGCGTAAGCAACTGGACGCTGCCTTGGAGCATATGCACGATGCGCGTTTGTTCTGTATACTGGTCTCCAATGCTATCCGGCATTATCTGGAATCTCGCTTTAAAATGCGTGCTCCGGAGCAAACTACGGAGGAATTTCTGGAGGCACTCAAGTGTTCGACTTCCCTTCAATCTGGACAAAAAACAGCACTTGAAGCCTTTCTACAACAATGTGATTTAGCAAAATTCGCCCGCACTGACATGGTGGGACAGGAACTCAAATCCCTTCATGCCACCGGAGTTCGGTTTGTAAATGAAACGGAGACTGCTGAGGTTTCAGCTCCCGGTGCGACGGTCGAACAGGAGGCCGGAACTGAAACGCGACCAGACCAGGACGCATGAATTTCAACTTTGCACATCCCCTTTACCTCGGTCTGCTGCTGCTTTTGCCGCTGCTGGCATGGGTGCGTGCGCGCAAGGTGAGGGAATCGGCCTTTCTTTATTCCTCAGTGACACTGCTTCGAGGTGTGGCCAACCTCAAACAATCCAGTGCTCAAGTCATCTTGATACGGATGCGATGGCTTACATTGATTCTTTGTATTCTTGCCATGGCTCGTCCTCGCCTTAGCGAGGGCACAACATCCATCAAGGCAAGTGGTGTTGATATTGTCGTTGCGCTAGATTTAAGCATGAGCATGGCTGCCATGGATTTTCTGCGCAAGGGTGAGCGTGTAAATCGGCTTGATATTGCAAAGGATGTGCTTGAGGGATTCGTCCAAAAACGCACGAATGACCGTCTGGGCTTGGTCGCTTTTGCTGGCAGGGCCTACATTGCGGCTCCCTTGACGCTGGACCATAGTTATTTTCAGCTGAACCTTGAGCGACTCAAGTTGGGGATCGTCGAGGATGGTACTGCCATTGGATCCGCGCTTACTGCAACCCTTAACAGGTTGCGTGATGTGGAGTCCAAGAGTCGGATCGTTATCTTGATGACTGATGGGCAAAATAATGCTGGAAAAATACCACCCCTCACAGCTGCCGAGGCAGCAGAGGCTCTTGGCGTGAAAATCTACACCATTGGTGTGGGGACCAAGGGGACCGCTCCTTATCCCCGCAAGGATGCTTTTGGGCGAAACACCTTTGTTCAGGTGCAAGTGGATATCGATGAGGACACCCTTAAGGAGATTGCAACCAGCACAGGTGGAAAATATTATCGGGCTGATAACAGTGAAGCGTTGCGACAGATATATGACGAAATTGATGCTCTCGAAAAAACAGAGGTTGAGATGCAGCAGTATACCCGCCATGAGGAGTTGAGTGCCTGGTTTCTATTGCCTGCCCTGGTACTGCTACTTTTTGAGATCATTCTCAATAACACTGTGTGGAGAAAACTTCCCTGAGTCATGGAGAATATATTTCGTTTTGAAGAAGTTCGCATGCTTTGGTTAATGGCTGCCACCCTGCCGGTCCTTGGGCTTTTCCTCTACTGGTCCTGGCTTCGTAAGCAGGTCCTGATTGCTGCTTTCGTCAAGTCCCGCTTGCTTGCTTCCTTGACTGTTGGGGTCTCGTGGAGAAAACAGATTGTCCGATCCGGACTCCTAGCCATGGCGACCGCTCTTCTGTTCGTAGCTCTGGCACGGCCCCAGTGGGGTTTTTCATGGCAAGAGGCCACTCAGCGTGGCCTGGACATAGTGGTTGCCGTTGACACATCCAAAAGTATGCTTGCAGCTGATCTTGCGCCCAGTCGTCTTGAGCGCGCACGCCTGGCTGCATTGGATCTGATGGAACTTGCCGGGCAGGATCGTCTGGGATTGGTGGCTTTTGCTGGTAGCGCATTCCTCCAGTGTCCCTTGACCCTGGATAATCAGGCATTTCAGCAAAGTGTTGAGATTTTAAACCCAGAGGTCATTCCTCAGGGAGGCACTTCCCTTGTCGGTGCCATTGAAATTGGATTATCCGCCTTTGATGAAGAAAACGATAACTACAAGGTGATCATGATTCTCACGGACGGAGAGGATCATGATCAGGGCGCTGTGAAGGCCGCCACTGATGCAGTTGAACAAGGATGCAGGGTGTTTACAGTGGGCTTGGGAAGCGCTGATGGGGAGCTGATTCAAGTTACCGATGAGAGTGGGCGACGGAGTTTCTTGAAAGATGCCTCTGGGAACACCGTTAAATCACGCTTGCATGAAGGTTTGCTCAGGGAAATCGCACAAGCAGGGAAAGGGGCTTACATCCTAATGCGTGATGCTGGTACCTTGTCGACACTTTACAAAAATCATCTTGAACCCCTGCCCAAGGGGGAACTTTCTTCTCGCTTGGTGCGTCAATATACCGAGAGGTTTCAATGGCCGCTGGGACTGGTTATCCTCGTGCTCCTGGGAGAGGTTTTTATTTCCGATCAGAAGAGGATTCCCCGGACGCACCAGGAATCTGGAGAGGCCAAAATCTTGAGAACTCCCTAAAAACCAGCTAGAGAGATTGAAATACAAGCCAAAACGTGATAGTGACTTGAGACTGATCTTATGAGGTTCATGACTGAAAATGGTAGACAATCTGCATCGAGACTGAGCGTCTTGGGTGCTTTGCTCATCCTCCTTTCAGGTGGATGTTCCCTGGTTGCTGAATCTGCGCGTCAGGCAGCTCAATACATGGAGCGCGGTCAATATGAGGCTTCCATGCGTGCTTACGAGGCACTTGCCGCAAAAAATCCCAAAGATGGTCGTTTTTTTTACAATGCAGGCGTGGCTGCCTATAAAGCACAGCAGTTCAAGGAGGCTCAGCAGTTCTTTGATGCTGCCAGTCTTTCGAGTGATTTGTTGCTTCAACAGCAATCTTTTTACAACCGTGGAAACGCCCTTTACCGTGAAGGTGAACAGGAAAAGAATCTCAAAAGCAAAACCAGATTGTGGAAGGATGCCTTGGACGAGTTTGATCATGCGCTTCGAATCAATGAGAATGATTCACTTTCCGAAGACAATTTGGCTTTTGTGAAAAAGCAACTCGAAAACCTCCAACAACAGCAGGACCAGCAGGACCAGGAGGACCAGGAGGATCAGGAGGACCAGGAGGATCAGGAGGAC
>JAAZXX010000420.1 GCA_014239995.1 Verrucomicrobiia bacterium | reverse complement strand
TACTCAGGGGCAGAAACCTCTTCAACGGGGGCAAGTTCCGGATGTTTTTTTAGCAGGGCCTCTCGGCGCGTAGACGCCAACACACGATAGGTGTCCGACACACCGGCATGCGAAAATTCATCGTAAGCGGTAAGTGCCTGTGATGGATCGCCTTGAGACTCATATAGCCCCGCAAGAGCGAGCTTGGCCTGATGCGCCAGATAGGAATTAGCATAATTGCTGGCAACACGGCGATAGGCATCAGTGGCCTCGGAGGCCTTCCCAAGAGCGTCCTTGCAAACCGCGATACCATACATCGCCGTTCCACGCAGTGGATTATTGTCAAATTCAGCAAAAAAGGTTTCGAACTGCTCCAGAGCTTCCTCGTACTTACCCTGCTTGAAAAAAGCATTGCCCGCAAACAGCATCGCGCGCCCAGATGCATCGCTACCGGCATGCTGCGAAACCACGGAGAGCAACTTGGACGGATCAGGCACTTCTTCCTCCATTTGTGCCGAGGCGCTACGAACCTCATAAAGGGCGTTGGACGCTTTGGAGGCGGCCCGAGTGGTGTTCCAATTCCAAAAGTAGCCTATAAAACCAACCAAAAGGAGAATAACACCCCCGGCATAAAGCTTCTCCTTGTTGGTTTCAAACCACGCCAGAAGGTCAATCATCCCACTTGATTCTGAATCTGAACTCATAAAGAGGGGTATGATTGAGATCCAACAGAAAAAGGCAAGTGTGAAATGTCCTGTTTTGGACGATTCTGGCTAAAAAGACCTTTTACTCTGACACAAGGGCGCTTTTCACCATGCTGCGAAAACCCTTTTCAGCATTATCAACGAGATCACGCGGCCCGGTAAATTTAATAAAAATATGTCCCTTGGGAGCCTCAAGAATAGCAGCAAGAAGGGAGAATTGGGGCTTGGGCACCTTGGGTCCGGCGGGCGACCCGCTCATGTAAGTGCCCGTCGCTTTCACCAAGGTTACCGGAATGTTGTTTACTTTGATGGTCTCAAGTCGAGTCTCAAGTTGAGTCTCTGGTTCCTTGAATTGACGGAACCAGCGCTGCACGTTGGCCTTTGTTCCTCCTGCACCCCCAGGGCCAAAATAGTAAAAAACAACCTCCCCTTTTTCAGGAACTCCCTTGAATTCCACCGCAAACTGCGCCCTGCGCATCGTTGAAGCTGATGGAACCTTTTTCCAGTCTTTAGGCGCCTCAAACCTTGTATCACTGACTGAAAAACTTGAAGCTGCAGCGGCATCTAGAGAGATATTGCCGAAAAACAAGGTGCCCAGCAGGACTGCTGAACAAATCAAGCTGAGTTTGTAAAGAACTTTCATAGGTGCATTCCCTACTTCCAAATGCAGTATGTTGCAAGCTGATTTACGTACCGTTTTCCGCATGAGAAATCCGTCTAATTGATTTCAAGGTTAATTCCACACGGGATATCTCTGCGCCATGAAGTTCAAAGAGGCTAAAAAAGAAAATCAAGGCCTGCTGGAATGTCCTCTCGTTTTTTTTTCAGATCCCCGTAGGCTTTCAAGAAGATAAGAACCATGCAGCTGCTCATCCAAAAAACAATCCAAACCGGTGCCTTCCTGGCCCTGTCCGGCCTCTGCCTTTCCTGTGAGCAGGGAAGTAATCAGCCCATTGCAGATTCAAAGGCCGTCGAAACCGGTAAGAAACAAGGAAGTCCTCTTGCGGAATCAATCCAAACAGGAACACCATTCAAGACATGGATCCATCAGTGCAGAACATTGCCTGCCAATCGCACCTTGGGAGGTCAATTACCAGAAAAAAAAGCACTCCCTATGCAGGACCTTGTGGAGTTCAACTGGGTGTTGGATCGTTTCCTGGAGCTTCAATTGACAGGACCGCTTAGCGAAAAGGATCATTGGGTAGGCAAAACTCCAAGCAAGGACACTTTTTTCAACACCTCTAAGGTTTACTTCGAACAAGGTGGCATTCCTTTCGAGCCCTTTGCACAGAAACTTGAACTGGGAGCAGCATCCAAAGTTTTGGTACATGGGGATCTGCATGGAGATATCCATTCGCTCAACGCGTGGCTGGAACACCTGAATCAGGTAGGGCAGCTTGATGGTTTCAAGATAACGCATCCAAGCACGCACCTGATGTTTCTGGGAGACTACACGGACCGAGGCGCCTATGGGGTGGAGGTCATGTATGTGCTGCTGCGCCTGCGTGTCGAGAATCCTAGCCAGGTATGGATGGCCCGTGGCAATCATGAAGACATCCGCTTGACCATGAATTACGGTTTTCTGAGGGAAGCCACCTCCAAATATGGTCCAGAGTTTCCCATCAAACGCCTTTCTCGCATCTACGACTTCCTTCCGGTTGTCATTTATCTGGGACATGCACACAATTTCATCCAGTGCAATCATGGTGGCGTGGAACCGGGTTACAAGGCGGCCAGCTTGCTGGATCACTCCTCACCACTTGCTTTCCAATTCATTGGTCAAGTCAAACAACGAGCCTTTCTTGAAGAAAACATGGGAATCGAGTCCATGCTTGGCAGCACCGGTAAGCGCCTTGCTCAGGACCGTTTTCGTGATTTCACTCCCACCAGTCCCACCATGCCAGCTGTCCTGGGTTTCATGTGGAATGACTTCAGCCTGACCAAGGGGGAGCCAGCGCTCTCTTATAACCCGGGGCGTGGCTGGATCTATGGAGACGCCTTGACCCGTCTCGCATTGAGAAAGGCTTCCTCCGCAGAGAATCAAATCCGGGCCATCTTCAGGGCTCACCAGCATTTCAGCATGCCGCATCCCATGATGCATCGGCTGATTCACGGCAAGGGCGTGTTCCGACACTGGCAGGAGGAACGTCCACCTTCTCCCACTGAAAAGGCGTCCTCACTGGAAGGTTCAGGTTTGGAGGTTGGCAGGAAAAGAACGCTGGTCGATGGCGCTGTCTATACCTTTAACGTAGCCCCTGACAGCACGTATGGCGCAGGTAATGCTTACGATTTTGACACATTCGGCATCCTGAATGTAGCGCCGACATTCGATGCATGGGAGCTGGAAGTGGTCAATCTCACCAACGTTAAATGGTAGGCTACCCGACTGTTCATACCTGGGGTCTGGAGTTTTGCCTCCGTACATCGCAAACCCTTTCATGCTGTGATGATCCAGTTCAGAAGCTGACCTGAGACGGGTCGATGGAACAGGCTTATTCCGAATCTTTCAATGCCGAGCCAATTTCGCTGCCTGGGGCAGGACTGTCTTCCTTGATCTGAGCATAGAGTTCAGCAATTGGAACCAGCAAAGCTTCCAATTTTTCAAAATAGCTCGACTCGTCCATCGTCTCCCGTCGATCGCGCAGCTCGAAAACAGACCTTTCCATGGCATCCCTTCGGCGTTTCATCTCGGGTGACATGGAACGTTCCATCGCACTCTCAACAAGGTGAAACTGGCTGGCGACACGACCATCCGGAACCATACTACCTTTGGCTTTCTTAACTGGGCGTAACCCCTTGAACCAGTCAGCGGAAATTCCCTTCTGGTCACCCGTGTCATCAAGAAGAGCGTGCTCCGATGCCAGGCGACCTTCAAGCTCGTAGAAGTCGCCGACTTGGCTGGAGGCCATGATGAATGCTTCCAACAGGGATGTCTGCCCATCTTTGTCCAGGTCGGCAGACGGATTGGCAAGTGCTCTGAAGAGATAAGCTCCGAATCGAGTGAAATTAAGCTCATAACCATCACGCGTTGCCGTGAGGACAACGCGGTTAGGACCAGAGAGGTCGCTCAGGAAGGGTGCCGAGGCGGATGTGGTGTTCATGATGGCCAAGGGTCGTTTCATGGGAGATAACCATGCGGCAAGATCCTTGCTCGAGATATCGGGGCCGGCGAGGTTGAAATTAGCGGTACGCCCATTGAATGTCCCATGCCCTATAAAGACAAGCCACAGGGGAGCCTGGGCTGAACGCGATAATTCATTGAGGCTCGACTGCACCTGTTTCCGAAGGGACCCATCTCCTTCACTGGGTGTATCTGGCCCCAAAGTAATGACGTTGACCTTTGCCTTGTCGGCGACAGTCCTCAAGGTCTCGGCCCATTCCGAGAATAAATCCCGGTAGGAAGCCTCACCCGCGCTTCCCACGACGATAAGAAGGTCAGCCCGCATGGTTTCGATGGACGCGTCAGAGGATGCTTCTTGACTTGTCAAAGACGGTGAGGCATTC
>JAAZXX010000041.1 GCA_014239995.1 Verrucomicrobiia bacterium | reverse complement strand
GACGGGCTGCGGCTCATCTCGGACGATTTCATCGGGCGCCGCGAACTGCGCAACCCTTGGCTTGAGTCGCCGGTGACGTGCTGGATGCGCAGCGTCTCCACCGACCACACGGTCAGGTAACTGTTACCCCAGCCCTTGAAACAGCTCTTGGTGTCTTTTGGAAACCTCGCGATATGCAGGGAATCCCCTTTGTCGGAAGGACAGTGATAGGATGCGTCTGCGGGTACATAGGCGTTGAGCGGACGCCTGGATTTAGGAACCTTCCCGCCGTGCAGGGTCATGGTACCAGTCGTCCCTCCCAAGGTGCCCCAGCCCTCGTAAACCGGATAGTAATCGTCGTTGTCATCGACATACATGGCAAAACCGATGCCATGTTGACGCATGTTGTTGTTGCACTTGATGGTCCGAGCCTTTTCCTTGGCTCGCCCCAATGCAGGCAACAGCATGCCGGCAAGGATTGCGATGATCGCTATGACCACCAGGAGTTCAATGAGCGTAAAAGCCAGAAGCCGGGGAACACGCTTGTACATGTTTCCATCCTAGGCCAAACCGGAATGATAACAAGGTAAATACATGCAAGGGAATGTGCTGTGCAAAAAATAATGCGGAAAGCATTTCATGGCATTACCTTGTTACAGCCTGAGGCCAAGGTAGATCCCGACCACGGAAAGGCCCCTTCATAAGTGAGAACCATGCGCCTACGTTGTTCTGAAAACCCGGACTAGAGGCCCTTGAGAAAGAGCGCGAGGCGTTTTGAATAAGTTTGATTGGCTTTTGGGGTCAAATGCGTTTTGGATGCAAAATCGGCATCGGGCATGGTAAGTGGCAGCATCTGAATAATGGTATCGGCTTTGAGGGATGCCGACCACTGAGAGCGCAATTCCGGAAGTTCTGATTGCAAGGAAGCATCCACAAAACCTTCAGGTAAAGGTGAGAGTGCCACGAGCAAGTCCGTGTCCACCGGCAGTATGGACTTGAAAGATTCAGCATGCCTCATGTTGGCAGTAGAGATGCGATACTCCCTGCTGCCTTTCAGGTCCTCACTTTGAAGAGATCGCGGATCCAGTGCGGATCCATGGTGCTGTTTCATATATCTTTCCAGGTCCTTGGTGAAGCCAAACAAGCTCCCGAATTCTGCCTTGAGAGGCCTCGGAAGCCAGGAAAGCAACCTGCCTTGAATCAAGTGGACACCCATGTACCTGCCAACGGATTTCCAGGATGTACTTCCAGACCAGTAATCCAGCCCCTTCATGTAGTGCTCGATCCATTCCACATGCATGCGGGATGCGGAAGCCCTGCGCAGAAAATCCGGGTGCGTCATCAAGATCACTTTGGAAGGTGGGTGTTCCTGAGACTCCATGTAACGTTTCAACAAGGTTCCAAATACTTCCATGTTCAGGAAACTCACAGTACCAAGATTAACCACCTTCTTTCCGCTGAGTGAGGATATCAGGGCTGCATCGAGGTTCATCAGGCAGGATGAATCACCAATCAGGACAATATCGGCATTGCTTTGAGTTGCAGCCAGGTCGGTCTGCGTGGCCATGATGGCACGGTCCATGTCCCACGCGTCACGCGCTTGTGGCAGGAAAAGGGGAGCAAGGCGCAGGCAACACGCAGAAGCGACAATGAGCAGGAGGACGGGTCCCAAAAGGCCCAGCAACCAGCGCATATCGAACTCGTATGAATGACTTTTCATGGAACCCATGAGATATATCAAAATTGGAAATAGATAAACGGTGTACCTTCCGCATTCCAGAATACGGCGGTCAGGAAGATGCAAGCCACCATCAACGATGCCTTGAACAAGGGACGCAAGGGCAGCATGGGATACATGGTTCCCTTGCGATATTGCCACACTTGCATCGCCAACAGGGGAAGCATGAAAGTCAGGAGGCTTAGAACGTAACTGCCCATCCAGACAGGGAATCGAAGCAGCCACAGGTTTGAAGTCAACCATACGATATGCTCCAGCGACTCGGCACGAAAAAGGAGCCAGCCGTAAAAAACAATCAACATGGTCAGGAACCAACCCCCGACTGGCTGGAGACGTCCCGGCAACCGGACCCTGGTGAAAAGGCAGAGCATGGCACCATGCCAGAGCCCCCAGAGCACAAAATGCCATCCCGCACCGTGCCACAGTCCAGCAACCAGCATGGTGATCATCAAGTTGCGCATCATGGCGGTAGATCCAGCTTGATTCCCTCCCAAAGGAATGTAGAGGTAGTCGCGGAACCAGGTGGACAGACTGATATGCCATCGACGCCAAAAATCACTGGGAGAGGTGGCAAAGTAAGGCAGGTTGAAATTCAACATCAGGCTGAAACCCAGCATCGAAGCGATACCGCGCGCAATGTCTGAGTATCCTGAAAAGTCACAGTAGATCTGAAAGCCAAAGGCAATGGTTGCCAGCACCACGATGGCTCCCTCGACCTGTTGATCCCCGTATACCATGTCGGAGAGGAGTCCAAAATTATCTGCAAGGACCACTTTTTTGAACATGCCCCAGATGATCAGCCACAAGCCTGTCTCCATTCCGAGTTTGGTCACTTTTCGCTCGGCAAGGAACTGGGGCAGCAGGTTACTTGCTCGCTCGATGGGCCCCGCAACCAACTGTGGAAAGAAGGACACGTAGGCCAGGAAAGCCACGAGGTTGCTGGTTGGCTCAACCTTGCCACGGTAGACGTCGAGGGTGTAACTCAGGCTTTGAAAGGTATAAAATGAAATACCCACCGGGAGGATGACATGCAACATCGGGAAAGGCGCTGACCATCCCATTGATTCCAGAAGGTTCTGGAAGGATCCGACAAAAAAATCGTAATATTTGAAAATGCCCAGTGCCCCCAGGTTCGCAACCAGGCTGAGCAATACGAGGCGCTTCTGCCTGCTCACGTCGGCAACTTTTCTGATGGATAGCCCGACATAGAAATCCACCAGGCTGGAGGCCATCAGGAGGAACAGAAAACGCCAATCCCACCAACCATAAAAAAGATAGCTTGCACCGAGGATGAGCAAGTTACGACCGGACAGACTCATTCTGACCGCATAATAAAGCAGCAAAAAAGCCAACAAAAACCACAGGAATGACTCGGAGTTGAATAGCATTCGGAAGAGGAGGATTCACAGCTTTTGATGCATTCGTCAAGAAACACATGCGTCAGACGGCAGGTAAGACATGGTCACTTGCGCCAACTGAGACGGTAAGACGTGCAAGCTCCTCAGGGTCCTTCTAAGCACCAGAATCTTGTTGACACGCCCCACCCCCCAATTCATGTTTTGACCTCGAATATCGACGGCAACTGCCATGTCCATGAAAGCCCCCAGAAGAATCACCCGAAATCAGCTGACAGGTTTCACCTTGATCGAGCTTTTGGTGGTGATCGCCATCATCGCCATCCTGGCGGGCATGCTGCTTCCAGCCTTGTCAAAGGCAAAGGAAAAGGCAAGGCAGGTCAAGTGCCTGAACAACTTGAGGCAGATTGGTCTTTCGACCCTCATGTATGCGGAGGACTACGATGGCAAGGTCCAGTTGCAGGATCCCCTGGATCCCTCTTATACCTGGGGATCGGTATTGTATTCCAACCAGAATCTGGGGAACCCCTCACTGTTTCTTTGCCCCTCCTACAAACCCAAATTCTTCACCAACTGGTTTCGCACTTACGGGATGCGCATTGACCCTCCCAAGGAATACACGACGGGTGAGTTCAAGAATCTACTGAAAGTGGATAACGTGCGACAACCGTCGGACTACGTGCATATCGCGGATACGACCAGCAGGGGACGACTTGGCATTGGTGCAGAACAATTTCACACCTTCAGCATGGAGGCAGAAAAAGAGATTCATGCCCGCCACAACAATGCAGCAGATGGGTGGTTTTTTGACGGTCACACAGAAGCCATGCGTCGGTCCCGGCTGGAGAACCTGGGATTCGATGCGCTCTACGGCGAAGATACCGAGGAAGCCTACTTCCCGTGATGAAACTGCAGAAATCGCAAGCTGTCGCCGCCTTGCTGGTTGCGCTGACATGCGCGATTCTCTATTTTACGCTGCGCCCGGCCAGCTCCTACACCCATCACCTCGACACGCGATACCAGGCCATGCGCCTGCTGGGGACCTTCATTTCACAGGAACACCCGGGGGAAGGTGTTTTATTGCTGGCGAACCCTTTTGTCCTGAAGCCAAAGGCATCGGAAAAAATAAAGGACCACGACACCATGGGCCACGAGGGACTGAAATCAGGACTGGCTGAGAACACGAGCCTGACCAAGGTTTATCCTGCCATTCGGAGTGACTATGCGAGGGACCCCTCCTCGGTCGTGATCCCACCTTCATCCAAGACACCCCTCAGTTTCGTAGTGGAAACAGCGTCATTGGACGAGCTGGCAGATACCCATCCCGAGGCTACCATCATCACCAGCCTGATTGGCCTTCCGCAGGGTGTCCAGAAACTGAAGGTCTGGAAGAGTGATCACCCGGCACGTTTTGCACTGCTGCTCCCTGATTTCCGTCTACTGGGACGCAGCAAGGAGGTCATCAGGCAATTCAAGAACGGGAAGATCCTCGCAGCGGTCATCCACGACAAGGCAAGCGGCGAACCCCTGATTGCCACCAAGGAAAATATCGGTGAACTGCTTGCCTCACAGCCAAGATCGTTTGGCTTTTGATCCTCCACCGGAACGGGCACCACCACTCATCTCGCGATAAAAAAACGATGCTCTGCTTCGGGTTTCAGTATCAGGGGTGAGCTTGCACCAGGAACCTCGATGAAGGGTCCCACGGGCCCTTCCGAAGACATCAGGGTCCCACGGTATTGGATCATGATCTGTCCATCAGCATGGCGTCCAATATGCCGGACGTTGGGGGGAGGCTCCTTGGAAAGCCAGTAACCATACAATCGCGCATCCGCAAAATCCGATACCCAGAGCGTACGACCGTCGGACCACATGCCCGAGGGGCTTCGGTTACCAGTGGACTTGAGGATCTCGAAATCTCTCGTGGGCATGCGCTCCTTGGATACCATGTCGTAGGCGTAAATCATATCGTCAACCCAGTCTGCAACCCACATGGTGCTTCCATCGGACCAGAGTGCGGATGGATCCTGATTACCCGCCTGGGCCAGGGTGTTGAAATCATGCTCCGCTACATGCCGGTTGGAGCTCATGTCGTAGGCATAGAGCTTGTCATCCTCCCAGTCGCCAATCCATAGAATACCACCGTCCGACCACATGCCCCTGGGCCAGTTATTGCCACTTGCTTCCAGGGTATTGATTTCCTTGTGAGGCACATGAATCTGAACATTGAGATCATACGCATAAACCTTGTCATCAAGGTCGTCACAAACATACATGGTGAAACCATTGGACCAGATTCCCGATGGACTTCCGTTTCCCGCAGCCTCCAGGGTTTCCGAACTGAAATCCTTGCTCTCCACACGCTCCCCTGTCATGGAGTCATAGGCATAGATCTTGTTGTCACCAAGATCGCTGATCCAGAGGCGTGCCCCATCAGACCATACACCGCTGGGGTGCACATTCCCAGACTCCGCCAGACTGTCCCAATCCTGCTGTGACTCACGTGAGGATTCATCGGGTGAATTCTCCAATGCCACCGGGCCGGCAAGGCTGCTTGCAAAAGTCTGATGGTTCCTCCAGTCAGAAACCCAAAGGGTCGAACCGTTGGACCATAGACCGCTTGGGCTGGTAGCACCCGCTTCACGCAGAGATTGATAATCAAAGTCCTTGCTGGCGTCCCTGGTGCGGGTAGCGAGGTCGTAGGCAAATATCTTCCCATAGACCCATCCGCCCCACTGAGAATATGCCCCCGTGTCGGCCACCCAGAGTGTCGTCCCGTTGGACCATAAGTCCCGTGGGCTGTGATTGCCATGGCTCCCAAGATGGTCGATATCCAGCGACGGAGTTCGTGTGGTGCTGGCAAGGCTGTAGGCGTAGATCTTTTCATCCTTGTCGTCCGAAATCCACATCGTGTTACCGTCCGACCACATCCCGCTGGGGGTAAGGTTCCCGGCTGCGACAAGGGTATCGAATTCCCTCTCGGGAACCCGTTGACCATCCGCAAGGAGGTAAGCGAACACCCTGTCCTCAAAATCGTCAGCAACCCAAAGGGTCACTCCATCAGACCAGATACCACGCGGCGTTCGATTGCCTGCGGCGCTGAGGGTGTTGATGTCATGCGCATGATCCCTTGCACCGGAAATATGATAGGCAAATATTTTACTGAACAACCAGTCGATGACATAAAGCGTGGTTCCGTTGGACCAAAGGCCCACAGGTCTGCCATTCCAACCAGCAGCATCCATGAAGAAACGACGCTGAAACTGAACCGGGGTGTTGCCGACAGGGCTTGCAGACCAGGAACCCGGATCGGTGGTAAGAGAATCCAGAAGGGGATCGGCGGTCTGAGCCCTCACGGAGGATGCAAAGCTCAAAAAGGTCACCAACAAAAGAATCCACTGAACATTTCTTGTGATTGCTTTCATTATCGAAATGAGTGCTTGGGTATGCGCATTTGCTTATTCGATCCATCCACGATCCCTGAGTCTGCCTTGGCATGGAGGCCAGGCAAGGGGGATATCGCGGTTCAAGGCACGGGAACTGTCCCCGAGGGGAACAACCACTCCCAAATTTGTTCGTCCTGAAATCCTGTCAACTCCACGAACGGGGTACTTAAACTGCTGAAATGCCTGTCGTTCTCAAACGCTGAATCCACCGTGGAAATAAGATCTTTCAGCGGGATGAGATACGGCTGAAGCAGCTCCGGAAGCCCTTGGGTCATCATGGCAGCCACAACGTAACTACCTGCTCTTGAAAAATGGGAAAGGTCATCACACTCATTGCCACAGACCGTGATGAAGGCGCTCGGAATGTTTCCCATCCGGGCGTAGAGATCAGCGCTGGCCTTGTTGAGATCCACACACTGCACATGGTTGGCGCGAGCCACCTTCAACACGCTCTGGCGCCGTTCTGACAGCTCGTTGACATGCTGATCCGCAGCAGTAAAATGGCGGATTGCCACTGGGGTGACCAGCACTGGAACAGTACCAATCTCACGTATTTCAGCAATGATCGCCGTCAGGTTTTGTTCAAACTGACCTGCATCCATGGACTGCTTCTGCTCAATATGTCCAAATTGCATGATGACAAAATCCGGCCTCAGCAGTTCGATGGTCTGGGTCTTCTTGCGTGCAAAATACTCGCTTGTCCCCATGCCCGCCTCGGCAAGATTGATCATGGTGACACTCGGCTCGAAAAAATCCGCGAAATGCTGTCCCCACCCGTGATACTGGATGGAAAGAGCTGACAAGTCTGCCATGGTTGAGTCCCCCAGAAGAACGACACGCGGTTCAAAGTCATCAAGAGGAAAATCCGGAATGAGACGCACAAATCCCTGGGGACCCTCCGGGAATTCCCACGGGATACGCTCGCTTGGAAGAAACGCATCCCCCATGCGCGCCCAGGAGGTCAGATCGGTGGAATATTCAGCACGATAGGCCGAGCCCGCATCCACTGACCCAGTGTAGGAAATTCCGGGTTCAACCTGAAAACGTATAGCCTGGGCCGCGATCGAAAAGGCGGCCATGGACGAGCAGATGATCATCCCCAGCATGACAAATCGCCTGAAGTGTGTGCGCATGGTTTTCAAAGTATTGTGATCACGTTGACTCCCACAAATCATGCAGGATTTTCTCCGCCTTGACCAAAAGCATCGCTTTCGGATGCCCCGCGGTTTCTGGGCGCCTTGCCGGCACAGGCACGCTAATGAATCACCCTTGGGTTTGCAAACCAAAAAGGCACTCAAACCGACCTGCCACATCGACCTCACGCTGCCATAAACGCCTTCCAGAAAGAGCCAACCGAGATTAAAGTGATGCCTTGAGGACAAGAAACTTGATACCACGAACCAATGAATCTAATGTAACCGCTTGATCCCACCACCATGAAGATCGAACTGCGTATGCAGCCCTTTATCAGGGCCGAGGCCTTCTGCGAGCGATGCTCCCGAAGCTTGTCCAAACTTTGCCTGGGAATCGTATCGGCTACCTTTACGCTGCTCACACCGGCCGCAGAACCGGAGACCACCGACCAACCTGTTCCCATTCTTGGTTTGTCATCCAAGACACTGACACCAGAGGTCAGCAGGGAACTCGATCACCTCGATCCGCGCAAGGGTGGCTGGATTACCGAGGTGATCAACGATGGCACAGGCCTTCAATGGGATCGGCTCAGCCAGGCCATGCGTGAGGGGCAAGGAACCCTTGAAGAACATTTGACCAGGATGCTGCTGCCTTCCTTCACCTGCACCCCTCTGAGACCTCCTCCATCCCAGGCTGTCCTTGAAGATGGAGCGTTGAGAGTCTGGCGCACACAGGCCATCGAGGAGCCTCTGTCCTCCACTGGAAAGGAAGCCATGCTCAAGGGCCTCAAAGGGCTGCAGGCACCCCTTGAATCAGGAGCCAGGAACTCAGATATCTCCTTTGAAATGCATTTCAAGACCACACGGGTCCATTTGGACCAGAACTCGAGCAAGACCATCGTGGCGGTGGAATCTCACGGGCAAAATGATCAGATCATCCTGCAGCAACATGCCACCTGGGAATGCACCTGGGTCCCTTCCAGAACGGCTGGAGAACCGCCCGTCATGACGTCTCTCAAGGTGCTCAGTTTTGAAGAAGTCACCTCGCCACGTCGTCAAACCCCTTGGCTCACTGACTCCACCGCGGCTGTCATGGGGTGGAATCACTCCTCGGAGGATTCTCTTCTCAGAGGGATCGACCATTGGCGCAAGCGACTGGACTGGCGCTTTACCCTGGATGTCACCGGCCCCCATGGCCTGGCAATAGGGGACGTGAATGGCGACGGGTTGGAGGATCTTTATGTCTGTGAACCCGGTGGATTACCCAACCGCCTTTTCCTTCAAAGAGCAGATGGAACCGTCCTCGATGCCTCGGTTGCTTCTGCAGTCAACCATCTGGAGCCGACGGCCGGGGCCTTGCTGGTCGACCTTGACAATGACCGGGACCTTGACCTTGCCATGGGCTCGGGCCGCTATTTGCTTTTCTTTGCCAATGACGGGAAAGGGCATTTTGAGAGGCGCACTTTTTTCACGAGCGACTCGGTCTTTCGATCACTGAGTGCCATCGATTTTGACAATGACGGCTTGCTCGACATTTACGCCTGCGGTTACTACGCAAGATCCGGAGACCGCCTGGGTCTCGGCCGTCCCATACCTTATCATGACGCCAATAACGGGGTGCAGAATTACCTGCTTAAAAACCTGGGATGGGAATTCAAGGATGTCACGGGTGAGGTTGGGCTGGGCGAAAATAACACGCGGTTCAGCTACGCCGCGGCCTGGGAGGACTTTGATAATGATGGGGACCCCGACCTTTATGTTGCCAACGATTTTGGACGAAACAACCTCTTCCTGAATGAGGAAGGACACTTTAGGGACATTGCCGCCCTTGCTGGAGTGGAGGATCTCTCGGCAGGCATGTCAGTAACATGGGGTGACTACAATCGTGATGGCTGGATGGATCTTTACATCGGCAACATGTTCTCATCAGCAGGCAACCGTATCGCCTTTCAACGTCAATACCGCCCAGGGGAGGACAGCTCGAAATTCCAACGCCACGCGCGGGGAAACAGCCTTTTTGCCAATCAGGGTAACGGGCACTTTCTCGATGTCAGCGAGGAAGCCGGCGTCACACTTGGCCGATGGGCATGGGGTTCCAACTTCGTGGACATCAACAATGACGGATGGGAAGACCTGCTCATCGCAAATGGCATGGTGACCGGCAGCGACGATACCGGTGATTTGTGAAGTTTCTTCTGGCGACGGGTCACGTCGCAGTCCCCCCTGGAGGCACCCGACGTGTCGTCACCCATGAAAGGGGTGGACGCCTACCTGGCAGCCTGGGATGCCACTGCTGAAATGGTCGAGCAAGGGCGCAACTGGAGCGGGCATGAACGTAACGTGGCATTCCTCAACACGCGCGATGGACGCTTTGCCGGAGTCTCGGCCCTGATGGGCTTTGATGCCTCCGCGGACAGTCGTGGCCTGGCTGTGGTCGACTGGGACGGGGACGGGGATCAGGATGTGTGGATCACCCAGCGCACCTCGCCTCGCCTTCGCTTCCTGCGCAATGACAACCACTCTCGAGCAAGGTCCATTCAGGTGCACTTGCAATCCACCACAGGCAATATCCATGGCATTGGGGCACGTGTGGAGTTAACCGGAACGGACGGGACAAGGCAGATACGCACCCTCAGGGCCGGTGAAGGGTATCTGGCACAATCCGCACAGACACTTCACTTCGGGCTTGGGGCATCCGGTGAAGCACAGACCATCAGCGTGCGATGGCCGGATGGCAGCAAGGATATCTATCAACCCGCACCGGACCAGGATCGCATCCTCTTGAGCCAGGGAAGCAATCGCGTGGATGACTACGGCTCCAGGAGACTGGGACTTCACCTGGATGCCGGCAAGGCACCCGAGCTGGCAGAGGAAAACCTCAAAAGAATCATCCCGCATGCTCCCCTGCATCTGCCTCCCATCCCCTACACGAACATGGATGGAAAGGAGACCGTCTTGAAAAAGGATGAGACACGCCACCTGCTTGTCTTCTGGGCAACCTGGTGTCAACCCTGCATACGTGAACTCGCCACCCTGCACCAGCAAAAGGACAAGCTCCAGGACCAGGGACTGACCATCCTGGCATTGAATGTCGATGACATGCGTGCGTCGACGGCAAAGCGTCTGGAAAATGTCAAACGCATGCACCGACGTCATCAGTGGTCCTTCGAACTCGCCTTGGCCACAAGATCGTCCATGGAAATCGCCGATGCCGCGCGGGAAGCCATCCTGGGACGACAATGGACGTGGTCCATCCCCTGCTCCATGATGCTGGACGCCGATGGGAGGCTACTTGCCGTTTACGAAGGCAGCCCGAAGCTGCAGCAGCTTGCCACTGACGCAGGCACGCTTTTCAGGAGTGGCTCGGACCGTCACCACGCCCTGCCCTACGAGGGACATTGGTACCTCCCTCACTATCCCCCGGACCATCTCGCACTTGCCGAGGTCCTGGAAAAGAAGCAGCGCTATGGGGAACTGGCAAGCTGCATGGAAACCATGCCTCTACCAAATACAAGCGTTCGCAAACAAGCATCCCAACTGAGCCGGAATGCAGGAATGCGCAGTGCACACCTGGACGCTTCTCTCGCCGGAAGGCTGCTTGATCAAGCCATCCGTGCCATGCCCGACCAAACCGAAAACCTTTATGCCAGGGGAATGCTTCATCAGTCCACGGGACAGCTTGAGTCTGCCATGGAGCTGTATGAGAAAATTCTTGTTCTTGATCCCACCCATCTGCGCGCAACCGCCGCATTGGGCTGGCTGCTGGCAACAGCCCCCGAACCCGCCCTCAGGAAGCCATCCCGTGCGCTCGCATTGGCAAGGGAAGCCGTTGAGAAGACCCATGCCGAGGCACCGGAGCCTCTGGATGTGCTGGCCGCTGCCTATGCCATCAACGCACAATTTGACAAGGCTGTCTCGACCGCCAGGAGAGCATTGGCATTGCTGCCCGAGGCACAACGGGAACCCTCCCCGATCCAGGACAGGCTGAACCTTTATCAGCGCGGCCAGATTTTTCTGCTGGAATCCCCATAGAGCCAACCCAGTCAGGGCGTCGCACCAGACAGTCAAGAGTGCACTTCTCAGCCTTTCCACTCTTCAAGATTGGCGAAGAAGGGCATACCGTGCTCCTTGAAAATAACGGACACTTGCGTGTGTCATGCATGCCGTTAAGAGAACCCACCTGTTTCCTTGAAACGTAATCTCTTGGTCACATTTATCAGGGATAACTCACCGTTTCGACGCATCCACGGGTTCATCCATCTGAACGATCCCATATCCGAGCAGATTGTCAGCAGAAAAACATAAAGTTACGCATTATTACAATCATTTGACGTGGGCATAATAATATTGACTAATAATCTATGTTTGTGTCGAATAGCAACAATCCCTGCAGTTTAAAAGTAAGCGTTTTGCTCGACCGATCCCTCGTGAAGGGTCCGGGCTCAGTGTGCACTTGGACACTTGGGGGGCATTTGGAAGTATCAGATACTATTGAGATAAGTTATGAAAAAATCACTCCTGAAATGGTTTTCGGGCGCGCTTCTGGCAGCCTTGGCAACCACCAACATACAGGTCCAATCCGCACAGCTGGTGACGGGTTGGGACTTTGACACACCTCCTGCAGGCGACGAACTCAAGTCCGCGGACGGGAAGTATACGGGCATCATCATGGGTGATGCATTCGTGACAGACAACGGTGAGGGCCGACCCAACGGTGGCGGCAGGGGGTTTAATATCTCGGAAGCCAACCCAGGGTATCTGCTGCTGGAGGCCGACGGCACCGACAACCCCATGAACATTGCTTCCGCCGATGACGCCATAACGGTCGTGATCTGGCAGAAAAACTTTTCCAACGTCAACAGTAGCAGCTTCTGGACCGTGGCTGAAGGTCAAGGACGTCATTTTCAGTTTCATATTCCATGGTCCAATGGAAACATCTACTGGGATACAATGGGATGTTGTAATCCACCTCAACGACTGGTCAAGGCTCCCGAGCACGACTGGGAAGAAGTCTGGCATCATTATGCTTTCGTCAAGGACGGACCTTACAAGGCCATCTACGTGGATGGGGAACTCCTGATTGAGCAGGAGGGTTACGACGCCCTGAGCGATGACGTCACGGCGATTTACATCGGGTCACAGAGCAATGGCGATCAGCCTGATGCGATCATTGACGACATTGCCATCTTTGACGGTGCCATGACGCAGGAGGAAATCAAGGTGCTGGTGGCTGGCGAATCCCCCTTTACCCCCCCGGCCGATACCGATGGCGATGGTCTGCCTGACTATTGGGAGGAACAGTATGGCCTGGACATCAACAATGCCTCGGATGCCAGTGAGGATCCTGACGAAGATGGAGACACGAACCTGGTGGAATTCGAGAAGGGAACCGACCCCAACGACACCACCGATCCTTTCCTGGTCTCAGTCGAGAATGACTGCTCCCTGAACACCATCGTGCTGAACTTCTCGGAGAAACTGGACGAAGCTTCTGCCACGGATGCAGGCAACTACACCATCACTCCCTCAGTGGCGATCGAAAGCATCGCCTTGAAGAAAGGGAAGGTTACCCTGACCACCGCACAGCAGGATCCGGCCGCCAGTTACATGGTCACTGCCAGCAATGTCACGGACGAGTCCAAGAACAGCATTCCCGCCGAGTCGGGTGGTAAAATCTACACCTGTATCGAAGCCACCGACGGTGTCCTTACCTTCAAGGCATGGTACGACATCACCGGGACGGCGATCGTCGGGCTCTTTGATGATGGCCGATATCCGAATGACT
>JAAZXX010000419.1 GCA_014239995.1 Verrucomicrobiia bacterium | reverse complement strand
AGAAACCCTTGTTGTTGCCTCCGGCAGCAATCAAGTGAGATCCATCGGGAAGAAATCGTATGTCTTCGATCAATCCCTTGTGCGTGTCACTCTCAAAAAAGGCTGTTTGTTTCCCGGTCGTCGTATCGAACCACTCCAGGCGGGCTTTTCCTCCCAGTCCGTCCACATTCTGAACGTGTCCCATGCCACCCACTACCAGGGACGATTGGTCCGGAGAAAACTCAAGTGAACGTATGCCTCCGATGGATCTCACTTGATTGCTGCCGGAGGCAACAACAAGGGTTTCTTCATAGTTTTGGATCTTTCCTCTCACAAGGCAGTGAGTGATCCTGAATCACCCATGCATGTCCACCGTTTTAACTTTATCGACGATACATACCAAATCCTCGCAGTGGGTCACCAAAAGACGGTGACCTGGACATTGACACGCAAAAACTCCACCTGATATTGATCATGGAAAGCAACGCCATCCAGACCGCACGCTTAACCCGACGCGGGTTCCTCAAGTTCGCCGCCCTGACAAGCGCCTCGACAATCCCTCAATGGTATGTGGAAGAACTCCATGCCACTCCGCAGGAAGCAGCCACGAAGAGTGCCAATACGAGGCCAAGGGTGGCACTGATAGGTTGCGGTGGCATGGGACGATATGACGCCCGACTAGCCTCCAAGTTTGGAGACATCGTGGCCCTCTGTGACGTCGATGCACAGAGACTTCGAGCCACCCGGGAGAAGGATTTCCCAAAAGCAACGATGTTCCATGATTTTCGGAAATTATTGGATAAAGACAACATCGACGCCGTGATTTGCGGCACGGTGGATCATTGGCACGCCATGGTATCCATAGCTGCCATGAGGGCAGGCAAGGATGTCTATTGTGAAAAACCCTTGACCCTCACGATTGATGAGGGAAAACGCCTGGTCAGTACCGCTGAGATCACGTCCCGTGTCCTTCAAACTGGAAGCCAACAGCGCAGCGACGCTCGTTTTCGGCTGGCCTGCGAATTAGTTCGCAATGGGCGTATTGGAAAGCTCGAAAAGGTGCATGTGCACCTTCCAGCCGGGAGGCATGGAGGCCCTTTTCCTTCCAGTGAGGTCCCAAAAGATCTTGATTGGGAATTCTGGAAAGGACAGACACCAGATACAAACTACGTCAAGGAACGTGTCCACGGCTCATTCCGATATTGGTATGACTACTCTGGAGGCACCATGACGGACTGGGGCGCGCACCACAATGACATCGCCCTGTGGGGGATTGGCATGGAGCGCAGTGGTCCCGTTTCGGTTCATGGCAAGCCCAGGACCAAGATGATTCCAGGCGGGTACAACGCAGCCAGCGAATACGAAATCCAATACAGTTATGCCAACGGTGTTCGCCAGATCACCGAGAGCACGGCAGCCGACAATCCCTCGGGGGGGCGAATCAATAACGCAGGGACACGTCACGGCATACGCTTTACAGGCAGCAACGGTTGGATCTGGGTGACCCGGGGAGAGATCCAGGCCAGTGACACGGACTTATTGGAAACCCCTCTGCCTTCTGATTCAAAGCGGCTCTACCAAAGCAACAACCACATGGGTAATTTTTTCGAATGCATGCAAAGCCGCAAACAACCCATATGCGAGGCGGAAATTGGACACCGAAGCGCGACGGTATGCCACTTGGGGGTGATTTCCATGCGCCTTGGACGAAAAATTCACTGGAACCCTGAACGGGAACAGTGCGTGGATGATCCTGGAGCCAACCACTGGTTATCCCGAAGCATGCGCCGAGGCTGGGGTTACGAGTTTATTGCCTGATCAGGCTTGAGCAGGAAGATCCCTGCGGGGAAACAAGGCCTCCGGCTTGTCGATCGTGTGCCCAGGGTTGAGTTCCCCCCACAGGGCATTGGAAAATCGGTCTGGCCGATCATTCAGTGCCAACTGGCCGTAAATCCTTGAAAAAGTATGGAGAAGAAAGGGATGAAGGAGCACTGCAATGATACGGCACGATTCCGCCAGGGTGTAGAGAATTTCCCCAAGTCTTTCGGCTTGTTCAGGGTCCTTGGCAAGTTTAAACGGAGCTGTCTGGTCAATGTAACGGTTGATACGTGCAATCAGATCCCAGATACGTTTGAGGGCACTCTGCAACTTGTGATTTGCAGCCAGCTCGATCACTTCCTGAGACACGGCATGGACCTCACTCTCAAGTTCACAGCACCGGGGTGGTATTTTTCCATCGCGATATCGATTCAGCATGGAAAGAGACCGGTTGACGAGATTCCCGATACCATTGGCAAGGTCTGCTGCATAACGCACCTGGAACCCCTCGTCCGTCCAGTTGCCATCCGGCCCGATATCCAGTTCCCGTAACAAATAATAACGAAAAGCGTCAAGCCCCCATGACTCGATGACAGCCATGGGATCAACCACATTACCGGTCGTCTTGCTCATTTTCTGACCATCCTTCTGCCACCAGCCATGGACACAGATCTGCTTGGGAAGTGGGAGCCCTGCAGCCTTGAGCATGATGGGCCAGTAAACTGCGTGAAACTTAAGAATATCCTTCCCAATGACGTGCATGTCTGCAGGCCATAAGCTCATCGATTCCTGGGATTCGCTCCCAATGCCAGGGAGTGCCGGGTCCCCGAGGGAAGCCGGCACCGTGATGTAGTTGGTAAGGGCATCGAACCAGACGTAGGTGACATAGTCATCGTCAAAAGGCAGAGGAATGCCCCAGTTAAGTCGGGATTTGGGGCGGGAAATGCAAAGGTCCTCGAGGGTATTGTTCTTGAGGAAACCCAGAACCTCGTTGCGACGGTTCGAAGGAGTCACAAAGTCCGGATTCGACTCTATGAAGTCTATCAGCCATTGCTGATGACGTCCGAGCTTGAAATAGTAGTTATCTTCGGATAAACGCACCACTTCACCGTAAATTTCAGGGAAATTACCATCCTCTTGCCGGTCTTTTTCGGTCAGGAAAGTTTCCTGCTTGGCCGAGTAATATCCCTCGTAATTGGCCTTGTAGAAATGATCTTCCAAGTGCAGTTTATTCAAAATCGAACGCACAACATTCTGATGACGCTCCTGCGTTGTCCTTACAAAATCCTGGTTGCAGAGGCCGAGTACATCAGCGAAGCGCTGCCAACTCTCGGCCAGCTCATCGCAGTAGGCCTGCGGCTGTTTTCCCTGTTCCACAGCAGCCTTTTGCACTTTCTGGCCGTGTTCATCGAGCCCGGTGAGAAAAAACGTATCTCTTCCAAAGCTCTGTTGCACACGGCAGATGGCATCGGTAATGACTTTTTCATAGGCGTGGCCCAAGTGCGGATGCCCATTCACATAATCAATGGCGGTAGTCAGATAAAAGGTCTTGCTCATGGAACATTTTCGTTGTGGGCATCAAAATGATTCATGCAGGAGCCTAATGCCAACATTTTTTCGGTATTTCGCGACTCAGAACGGATACGCATGGTAAGCTTGATGCACCAGACGGCTCCCCAGAAGATAAAAGATCCCGTTCATGAGCAGGATGATGCAGGGGGACAGATCGATCCGAGCCCATTGAAGGGGCAGCATCTCGAAAGGCTCAAGCAGACGTTCCCCCATGCCTTCCACCCATACCCAGCCTTCCCAATTCCCGAGATAGACGTAGCTGTGGATCAAGTAGAGTATCATCAAAACAAGGATCAACCAAAAGAGACTCAGCCAAGCACTGGCCGAGATCCAGATTGCTTGCCAGATCAGCTGCGACATGCCGACATTTGAGGGAAGAATACCCACCCAACCAAACATAAGGCCCAAGCCAATCCATCCCCCAATACCAAGCAGCATCAGCACCGTGACTTGAATCAAAACGTGACGACCGGGAAGAAATCCCAGTGCCATCTCCAGATTGCCAATAATAGGCTCAGCAACTCCCTCGCGGCTAAGGTTCCATAGAAACCAAACCCAGAGGTAGGCCAGAAAAGCAAACTTCAGAAAACTCGTGAGCGCCATCAAACCCATGGAAACCAAGGAGCCCGTCTGAAAGAAAACAAGGACGTGCATGAAATCAACCGAAACAGCAGCATTCAAGGATGAACCCAGGTAATGAAGCAGCAGGGCCTTGATCAAGAGAACACCCATGCATCCTCCCAAATAAAACCATATCTCCCTGATTTCACGTCGAGATGTTTTGAGGGTTGCAAGCAGGGTAATCGGCTGCTGAAGCACCCTCGAATGATGCT
>JAAZXX010000418.1 GCA_014239995.1 Verrucomicrobiia bacterium | reverse complement strand
CATCCACCATGGAACTTCCCCACATGAACTCCAAGACCACGTCACTCACGCCCGCCCGACTGATGCTGCTGATTTCATTGAGCCCACTCACCACTCCAAGCTGCTCTTCGATGCGCCGGCTGATATCATTCTCAACCTCCTCAGGAGCCGCTCCGGGATATTCGGTACGGACCGTCAGCGTGGGATAGCTCATCTCGGGCATGAGTGTCACCGGAAGCTGCCCAAGGGAGAAATAACCGAATACCACCGCTGCCACAAAAACCATCAGTACGGCAACAGGGCGGTCGGTCGTAAAATTAGAATGTCGATATTGTGACTCCATGCGAAGCAACAAATAATGGCCTAGGGCTTGGACATGGGAACCGACTCCTTGGCTTGCAGCAGGATATCCACTGTGGACCCTTCCGGGTCAAGCTCCCTGATGGGGGACGCATCCTTGAGGCCTGCCTGCCCCGCAACCACAATCAGGTCACCCTCCTGAAAACCTTCCGTGGGTTCAATGTGTTCCTTATCCGCATTACGGTTGATCACCAAATGACGGTGTGCCCGCATGATGCCGTTGGTATCACTGAGAACTTTAAATGCAAAGGTTTGATCCACGGCGTAGGTGATGGCGCGTTTGGGTATCAGGATGGCATCCGGTTTTTCATCCAGTATCAATTCCACGTTCACCCACATGCCGGGTGAAAGAGCGCCCAGTTCCTCGACACCTACCACAACCTTGATAGTGCCCGCCTCGGCATCCACGATGGGAGAAATGCGATTTACAAAGCCCTCAAAAACTTTTCCATTCAGGGTATCAGAAGTTAAGCGGGCACGCATGCTCTTCTTTAACTTGGGCAGGTATTGTTCCGGAACATGAATCACGGCAACCGTTGACTGAAGGTCGATGATTTCAAAAACAGGAGATCCGGTCGTCACCTTGTCACCCATCTTGACCATACGACGGGTGATAGTACCCTTGATTGGGGCCTTCACCTCCGTGTAATCAAGTTGCCGTTTGGCTTCCTCGGACTGCAATCGAGCCTGATCCCATGTGAAACGACTGTTTACAAAATCAGACTCACTGACCAGGTTTTGCTTGTAGAGTTTCTCAGTGCGTTCGAATTCCAAGCGTGCCTTTTCATGCTGCGAAAGGGTCTGGTCATAGTCAGTTTGTTGGCTGTCGCTTTCTAGTCGCAACAAAACCTGCCCCTTTCCAACCTGGTCACCCTCTTCAACAAGCAGTTCCACTGCAGGATTTTGAGTCCGAGCCAACACTTGAACATGTTGTTCTGCCTGCAGGGCCGCCGAGCGTTCGAGTATCTCCTCAATACGACCTCGATTGACCTTGGCCAGTTCGACAAGCACCGGTTTCACCGCCACCTGGTTTGCTGGTTTCCCGTTGACCTCCGCGTCTTTCAACGCTCCTTCGGGCCCGCAACCCTGGAATACCACCAGAGCGCCCAGGAGCAAGCAGGGCGTGGCTGGGTTCCATGAATATCCTGTTGAAAAAAATGCCATTTCTATACGTATTGTAGGTAATTTAGTAAGATGATTCCACCTGATCTGAAAACATCAAGTGCTGACTCACATTCATTTCCGTCATGTTTGGTGGCATCTCAGGTTGTCAAAAATTCTGGAAAAACAGCCAGCCCAAAATTGGAGACATATCTGATTGGGATAAATTACCATGGGTGCCTTGACCGACGGAAGCCGATGTGACGCACAATGCGCGCCCAATATTCAGTTTGCAAAGACACACCTTCTTTGAACGCCAGCACGCCACCATTCCTGACAGCAAAGATCAGGTGTTCATTTTGATTCTGGGCTATACTGCACCCAGCCAAGAAGAGTATGGCCGGGCCGTTCGTTTGAATAGCTGTGTGATACCCAGCCAGTCTGATCGGTTCCATGGATTCACGAAACTTGACAAGGAGCGAAAATTGCCACACAAGATTATCGATCATGAATCTCCAACATCAAAGTCAAAAAAGATCGGGTTTTACCCTTATCGAGCTTTTGGTGGTCATTGCCATCATTGCCATTCTGGCCGGGATGCTCCTTCCGGCGCTGGGGAAAGCGAAAAACAAAGCAACAGGTGCTGCTTGTCTTGGCAACCAGAAGCAACTGGCCCTGGCTTTCTACATGTATGCAGGAGACAACGAGGAAAGAGTGGTGGGAATGAGCACCTACCGTAATGGTCGTGATTTCTGGACCGGCCCCAAGCCTCTTCCCAGAGGCAGTGATCTGAGAGGCAAGGCCAAGGCCTTGGCCGAAGTGCACGAGGGACTGCGGCAGGGGAAACTTTTTCCATACGCTTCTGCCGTGGGATCCTGGCACTGCCCGGGCGACGGACGCACCAAGCTTAAGCCAGGCCAGGGATTTGCCTATGACAGCTACGGTGGTGCAGGTGGCCTGGATGGTGAGGACACAGCCAATTCCATTACCAAAATGGATTCGATTCTCTTTCCATCAAGAAATTACGTCTTTGTGGAAGAAGCAGACAATCGAGGCTGGAATCTCGGCTCGTGGCTGATCAATCCGGATCCAAAGGCGTTCACATGGGTGGACGCCGTTGCGCTGTGGCACATTAACATCAGCACCTTGAGTTACGCCGACGGGCATGCCGACAGCCATAAATGGAAGGGTGAAGGCATGCTGGAGGCATCCAAAGCAGCCCCAAGGAACTCCAAATTTGGGGTGACTGCCAAATCAGATCAAGATAAGCAGGATATTTGGTTCATGAAATACGGTTACACGCACAAACGTCAGGCACAGTTCGAAGAGAAATGGAAGAATATCGGCTTCCGGCCCTGATCCTAATGCAATACTGAAGCCCTTCCAAGCAGGGTTCAGATCAAACGAGCTCCCTTGATTGACAGATGCCCGGGTTCGTCAACGTGCAGTTCATGTTCCCCGGGAACCATTTTCCGGAAACACCTTGCGTGCAGTAACTTAATTAGCAACAGCAGCACCCGGACGATGTTTTCATGACAAGAACGGCACGGCCCCGCCCCGACAAGTCAAGCACTCGGCTCCTTCAATCCATCATCTGGTGTGTCCGGCTATGCACATGGCCGAGCATCTCCATGGGACACTGGAGGGAAACCAGATATCGCATACAGGCATCCAACGCCCATGAAGACCGCATGTTTGAGAAAACAAGGTCTTCGCTGTATGCTGATTCCTGATGATGTTTCCAAAGCCCATCCTGTTGGCCAAGGCCCTACTCTGTCTCTTGACCGTATGTTCCCTGCATGGCGAGGTCAAACTGGGTACAGACATGCTGGAACGATTGCGGTTTGATCCCCTGGCGGGCAAGCGCGTAGGCCTGATGACCAATCCAAGCGGAGTCAATCAAGACGGTAACTCCACTATCCAGATACTTCACTCAGCTCCAGAGGTCAACCTCGTTGCCTTGTTTGGAGCCGAACACGGACTGGACGGAAAAGCACGTGCCGGCAAGGAAGTGCGGAATTACCAGGATCCGGGCACCGATCTTCCCGTCTTCTCTCTTTATGGTCCGGGACCCGTGAGGGAACCCACCCGAAGCATGTTGGATCAGATCGACATCATGGTCTATGACCTTCAGGATACGGGAGCCCGTTCCTACACCTTTATCAGCTCCATGGGCATGGCCATGAATGCGTGTGGAAAAGCAGGTGTGGAATTCATGGTACTGGATCGACCGAATCCTCTGGGAGGCATACGTGTGGAGGGGCCGCTGTTCAATCCACGCTTCAAGTCAATGGTCGGACAATGGCCTATCCCATACGTCTACGGCATGACCTGCGGTGAACTGGCACGCATGATCAACGGAACGGGGATGATCAAAAACCCATGCACCTTGTATGTGGTGCCCATGCATGGATGGAAACGCTCCATGGTATGGAAAGATACGGGGCTGAAGTGGCGCCCTACATCGCCAATGATACCTCATGCCCATTCTCCCTTGTTCCAGGTTGCCATGGGGATGGTCGGTGAAATCGGGGGGCTGGATCTCGGATTTGGAACAAACACGCCCTTTGAGCTGTTTGGTTCAGCATGGCTTCGAGCGGATGCTGTCAGTGGGTATCTCAACAGCCTTCATTTGCATGGCATCCAATTCAAGCCCATAAAAAGCGTGGTGGCCCGCGGACGCTACAAAGGCACCGAGATCCCAGCCATCAAGGTCCACTTCCTGGATCCGCTCAGGGCTCCCCTATCACCCGTAAACCTGTAT
>JAAZXX010000417.1 GCA_014239995.1 Verrucomicrobiia bacterium | reverse complement strand
ACACCCTGCTCGTTCCACTGGTCCAGCTTGATGGCGAAGGCGTTGTCGCCTGCAATCGCTGTTGAGGCACCGGCCTTGATGGCGGTGAAGTGGAACTCGTAACTGGCACTGCCGTCGAGCGCTCCAAAGTCAACCACCGTAGGGGCGCTGAGCGCTCCATCAGATGAGGCAACAAGCATCGCAGGACCCGCGGGAGCATCTGGATGAGGATTGGCATCCAAGACAGGAGCCACCTCACTGACAGCACTTGCAGACGCGTGGATTGCAGTGATTTCAGCACCACTCAAACTACGGGTCCAGATCGCCAGATCATCGATACCACCCTGCCAAGGGTAAGCCCCTTCGGCCATGGTTGGATCACCGGCGAAATCAATCGCGTCCTCATCGTCAAGAGGCAATGCGACATCGGCACCAATCGCCAGCCATGAAAAGAGCGGATCATTGATGTCATTGAGATAATCGATGGATCCAACCAAGGCACCATCCCAATACAGGCTCAAGGTGTTTCCATTGGCAGACATTGCGATGTGATGCCATGATCCTCGCTCGGAGTCGGCCACGTTACCCGTCGCGGTCGGTTGATTTGGACCCACCCCGATGATGGCACGCACGCTGGGAGCGAGCGCTTCCTCTGGATAAACGGCATCCAGAATAAACTGCCCTCTTCTTCCAGTCGTAGCGCCAGCCACCCAATTGCGAACGATCGGACCCCAGTCAATGCCCTCTGGCTTGACCCAGGCGGAAATCGTCATGGCACCAGATGGCTTGGTATAGTCTGCGACATAAACCCAGTCATCGTTACCATCCAGCTCCAAGGCCTGGCCAATCTTGCCGGAACCATACCCAGCACCGTTTCGTGCTTCACCGTTTGATCCTCCGGAGGCGTTGTCCGCATTCCCGTCGAATGGGAAGTAGGAAACCAGCCCTTCGGTAATGCTGGTGCTAGCCAAGACATCCACCACGGCTGCCGGGCTTGAAACGCGACCAGCAGAATTGCTGACAGCAACGGTGTAGGAACCCGCATCTTCAGCACTTAATTCCCCGATGATGAACGATGCACTATTGGCACCTGCGATTGCCTGGCCGTCCTTGGACCACTGAATCTGCAGATTCTCACCCGCAACATCAACGTTCAGCTCAAGTCCACCGCCAACGACACCGTTGGTGGAAACAGGATTTGAAGCGATCTCAGGAAGCGTTTCGGCTCCTTCATTGTCAAGCACTAGCTGGATACCGTTGATTCCAGGACCTTGTCCATTCCCATTGGGAGCGTAGTGACGAATGTAGATCTCACCGGACGAGGTAGGTTTCAGGTTATCAAAACGAACCATGTTTCCAACGGATCGTTCAGAAGGATCATCTGCAGGAACCACGATCCACTCTGGCGACGGGTTGTACTCGTCTGAGTTCTGAGGGCGAAGGTAACGATATTGGCTACCGTTGCCATCCTCCACCTCGACATCCATTTCATAGAACTCCAGAGGCACCTGAACTGAGTAGATCAGCAATGAGTGCGTACCCTGGGGCACGTTGAACAAGACCAATTCAGGAATGGCGTCACCATCACTGTTCTCGGCATTCGTGCGCACCAGACCGTTGAGCATACGCCCTGTCGGACCCGAGGTGCGTGCACCTGAACCCCAGGTACCACCGGTGGCAAATTCAATACCCACGTTTGTTTCGGCATTGTTGCTATCCACAGCAACCCCATCGTCCTCACCGGACTCAGAGTTGAAGACATTGGCAAAGGAATCTCCGCCACCACCGCTCAAGTTATTCCAGTAGGCTTGCGGATGGAATCCGGCAATATCCTCTGCGGTCATTTCGGTAGGAGCGCCATTGGCACCACCACCGCGCCAGCTGAAGCCGATACTGGTCGTTGCAGATGGGGTGAAGATACTCAGAGCAACCTCCGAGCTGTATTCCGCATCACACTCTGATGTGGAGACACGTGCCTGGAAGACCGAGCCATCCATGTCCGCACTCACGTCCTTGATCTCAAGGGTAGCGCTGGTGGCACCCTCAAGCTCCACAAAGGCATCTTCGCCTGGGGCCTTCTTAAGCCACTGAACATTCCAGGGACCGGAAGGAATCACACCAATCGAGGCAGTGGCACCCGCCAACACGGGGGTATCCACAGGCTGCTGGGTGATCAAGCCGGAAGGAACCGTGCTGTAATCCGAGCAGCTTCCACCGGGTCGGGGGAACAGCTCAATTTCTGCGATCTGCATACAACAGCTACTTCCGTCCACCGTTGGGAAAAGCAAACGGTAGCTCAGGTAGGGCATGTTATTATCGAAGAAGATGTAGTTTGTATGAAACCTTGTGGGAAAGTCCGCCACATCGCCACTGGCGATCTCAGCGAAATTCACACCGTCATTGGAGCCTTCCAGCAGGAAGGTCACCGGATCACGATCTGGGCCATCATTGGCAGACTTAAGCGAGAGGCCAATAATCTCAGTCAAACCCACAGAAGGCGTCACCGTCAGACCGGTGTTCGAGATATCGAAGTTGAGATACTTGGTATCTGCATTATCGATGGCGTTGCCCACGCCCTCAGAACCAGGACTGTTGTCAGAAGTAGCAACCGTCACATCTCCAGGCTGCGTGACGTCTCCGGGGAGCTGCACACCAAGGAATTCTACCTCTGCAATCTGCATACAGCAGCTACTACCATCCACGGTCGGGAAGAGAAGTCGATATCCTGTGTAGGCAGTATCGTTATCGAAGTAAATGTAGTTGGTGTGAAAGCGATCTGGGAAATCCGCCACGTCACCAGAGGCAACTTCAGCGAAAGTTTCTCCATCATAGGTACCTTCCAGCAGGAAAGTGACGGGATCACGATCCGGACCGTCATTGGCAGATTTCAGAGAAAGGCCATTGACGATCGTCAAGCCCACGGAGGGGAAGACAGTGAATCCGGTATTGGATATATCAAAATTGAGATATTTCGTATCGGCATTGTCAATCGCATTGCCAACTCCCTCAGAACCAGGACTGTTGTCGGATGTGGCAATCGTGGTATCTCCAGGCTGGGTCACATCCCCAGGAGCCTGACTGCCCAGAAACTCAACTTCTGCGATCTGCATACAGCAGCTGCTGCCATCCACCGTTGGAAAAATCAAACGGTAGGTGGGATAAGGTGTGCTGTTATCAAAGAAGATGTAGTTTGTGTGAAACCTTGTAGGAAAGTCCGCTACATCGCCACTGGCAATCTCCATGAAATTTACACCGTCATAGGAACCTTCCAAGAGGTAGGTCACTGGATCACGATCCGGACCGTCATTGGCAGATTTCAGAGAAAGGCCATTGACAACGGTCATTCCCACGGAAGGCGTGACCGTAAAACCAGTGTTGCTGATATCAAAATTGAGATATTTCGTATCGGCATTGTCAATGGCGTTGCCGACACCCTCGGAACCAGGGCTGTTGTCAGAGGTAGCGACGGTTGCATCACCCGGTTGAGTGACATCGCCCGCAGCTTGAGCACCAAGCAATTCCACTTCCGCAATCTGCATGCAGCAGCTACTTCCAGTCACCGCAGGAAAAATCAAGCGGTAGCTGAAGTAAGGAGTGGCATTGTCGAAGAACAGGTAGTTCGTGTAGAAACGTTCAGGGAAAGCCGGGACGTCACCTGAGGCGATTTCGACAAAATTCACACCATCATGCGATCCCTCCAAGGTAAACGTAGTTGGATCACGATCAGGTGCATCATTGGCAGATTTGAGGGAAAGACCGCGCACCGTGGTCAGACCTACGGACGGCGTCACCGTGAAACCCGTATTCAAAATATCGAAGTTAAGATACTTCGTATCTGCATTATCAATGGCGTTGGTCACGCCTTCCGATCCCGGACTATTTTCCGATGTAGCGACAATCGTATCGCCTGGCTGTGTTACATCGCTGAGCTGAGCCTGCGATATAGAACAGAGTGTCCCGAACAACAGGACAGCAATATGCTTGGTTAATGTTTTTATGGTACTTCTCATATGGTGTTATACCTTTGGTTATGGAGAGTTCGGCTTTTTTTACGAAGAGCTGGCCTATTTTTCAAGCTTTTAAAGCAAAAAGAAGATACTTCAGTTGCTAACTAGTTGCTGTCGATATTTATCAGTATCATTCTCGAGTCGCAATTGTCCACCGACTTAAACGGGAGTTCCAAAATTCGACAGGAATTAATCAGTAATTGGAAGACTTCGAGGATTGATGCCGTT
>JAAZXX010000416.1 GCA_014239995.1 Verrucomicrobiia bacterium | reverse complement strand
GGCAAAGGCAAACTCCAGACCTATTTAATGGACGATCGAGAACCTGGGATGGATCCGCGTGGTCAATCAATCACTCACGACAGGTATCGTATTGGCTGGTTTCATCGAGCGAATCTGGGGACTGATTTAACGGCACGGGTATCGGTTCAAAAAATGAGTGACCCACTCCTGAACCGTGATTTTTTTGAATACTACCATCGTCAAAACACTCAACCCAGATCTTACCTTGAGCTCAGTCAGCAGTGGAAAAATTACGCCTTGTCTACCTTGATACAACCACAGGTGAACACGTTCTTCAATCGCGTCGAGCGCCTGCCTGAAGTCAAGCTGACCGGACTGCGTCAGCAAATAGGGGCAACTCCCCTTTTTTACGAAAGTGAGACTTCGGCTGGTTATTACAGCAGGCAATTCATGTATGAAAACATGCACAACTACGACGCTGCCCGCCTCGATAGTTTTCACCAGATCCTCTATCCAAAAAACTATTTTGGATGGCTCATCTTTACCCCCCATGCTGGAGCACGTTATGGCTATTATTCAGCCACCTCGGGCAAGGGCAGCACACTGGCGGAACAAACGCGCTACGTATTGAATGCTGGTGCCCGCCTCTCCACGAAGCTTTCGCGCGTTTACCCAGCCTTTGAAAGCAACGTTCTGGATGCTCGCGGCCTGCGCCATATCGTAACCCCCTCCATCGATTATGTCTACGTTCCCGAACCAAACGCACCTCCCACACGTCTTCCTCAATTTGACGACGAAATCCCCAGCCTGCGCATGTTACCGGTGGACTTTCCGGGCTTCAATGCCATTGACGCCATCGACGCGCGCAACGTCATGCGCCTTGGCCTCCGCAACCAGCTGCAGACCAAGAGGGGCGAGCACGCATCCGTCGAAAACTTGCTTCGATGGCATGTCTTTGCTGATTGGCGACTGAGTCGCGATCACGATCAGCAAGGGCTCGCAGATATGACATCAGATCTTCTTTTTCGCCCCAAGTCATGGATCGACACAGGTTCCATGACGCGCTACAGCTTGGAGGACAATGATCTTCGTCTTGCCGACCAATACGTCACGCTGCTCCCAAACAATGTCTGGAGTTTTCGCATTGGCCACCTCTACGTAAGAGACGAGCCCACATACTGGGGCATAGGCAATAACGTCTATTACACGCGTCTGTATTATCGCCTTAATGAAAACTGGGGGGCCCGCATCAATCACCACTATGAAGCTCGAGATGGACGCTTGGAGGAGCATTCCTACACCCTTTACAGGGACTTTCGCAGTTTTACGGGTGCCTTCAGCCTGCGCATGCGTAATCCCAGGGGAAACAGGGACAGCGACTACACACTCGCTGTCGTCGTTTCCATGAAGGCATTTCCAAGCGTAAAATTAGGTGATGATGTCAATCGCCCCACACGACTGTTCGACAGCGAGTGATGCAGATGTCAGCCATCGAGCCCCACGGAAAAACGCTTGTGTGACAAGCGACATCGCACGAGACGTTTTGAAGAGAGTCTGGGTGCAGGGGAAATCGAGAGAAACAAAGTTACTTGAAATGCCCCTGCGGCGATTTCTCGCATACCCGAGCGGTGCTGGGTAAAAGCCATGTCACCCCTTCAACATGGCCTTGGCATGCGAGAGTGCCTCAGGTCCACCACTTCCAAGCATGCGTGCGATCTCTGTCACACGCCCATCAAAATCAAGTGCCTTTATTTCCGATACCGTTCGCTGCCCCTGCTGCTTCTTGGTTACAAGGAAGTGGAAGGAGGCAGCGGCAGCAACCGGAGCCAAATGCGTGATACAGATCACTTGCCTGCAATGCCCAATCTCCTGCATTTTTTGTCCCACCACGTTTCCGGTTTCACCTCCAACATTTGCATCGACCTCATCAAAAACAAGAACAGGCACTTGATCCTGTTCAGCAAGAACGGTTTTTAATGCAAGCATGACACGGGCCATTTCACCGGAGGATGCAATCAACTTGAGGGACTGCATCGGCTCGCCGGCGTTCGGACCAAAGAGAAAATCCACCTGATCCAGACCGGTCGAGTGGCACACCGTATGGCCATCCTTGGTACAAAGCTCAGAAGATTTCAATTGGATGTCAAAGCGACCTTTCAGAAAACCAAGGTTGTTGAGTTCTTTTCGAACAGCCTGATTCAATGAAGGAATCACCTTTGATCTGGCCTTGGACAAACGCCTTCCAGCGGTCTCCAAGGCAACGTTTTGCTGGTCGATATCCGCGTTGAGCTGAGCCAATGTGGATTCAAGTGTTTCCAGATCCTGAAGATTGCTGCTGGCTTCCCTGCCAAACTCAAGCACCTGCTCAAGCGTTGGCCCATACTTGCGCTTGAGGGATTGCAGTGCAGATAGGCGCTCGTCCATTTCGTGCAGCATGGCAGGGTCCAATTCAAGTCCATCCACGTAATGGGAGAGTGCCTGCTCAAGTTCTGAAATATGATACACCATTTGTTGATGCATCGCTCCTATTTCAGCTCCACGCGGATCGAGCGAAGTAAGCGAATCGATGAAACGCCCGATATTACCGGTCAAATCCCAGAGAGAACCCTCTTGCGCATTGAGGGCGTGCAGTGCCCCCTGTGCCATCTCCAACAGCTTGGCAGCATTCATCAACCGATCGTAATCCAGCTCGAGTGCTTCGGCAGCAGTCAGATCGATCTGCGCCCCTTCAATTTCACGAACCTGATACCTGAGCAACTCAAGCCGTTGTACGTAGGTCTGCTCGTCAATGACCAGGGAAGCTTTGTGCTGCTCAAGCGCCCGCAGACTGCCCATGCAATCCGAAAAGGCACGACGCAGGCTTTGCAGGTTACCGTAGGCATCCAGAATATCCAGCTGACGCCCCCCATCCAACAGGGACTGGTGATCATGCGGGCCATGCATGTCCACGAGATGATGACCTATTGATTGAAGCGCATCCAGGCTCGTGGGAGAGCCATTGACAAACTGACGGTTGGCACCTGCTGTCCTGATGATTCGCTTGAGCATGAGAAGCCCCTCCTCACAAGGTTCGAGCCCCAAGTCATCGAGCATCATTTCGAAATCCTGATGGAGGTCGTTTGTTTCAAAAACCGCCTCAACAACACATTGATCGGCACCAGAGCGAATCTGGTTCCGATCGGCTCGCTGTCCCAAAATGAGGTTCAGCGCGCCCATGATGATGGACTTGCCAGCTCCGGTTTCTCCTGTAATCACGTTGAAACCTGATCTGAGTTCAAGGCTTAGATCGGTCACCAGAGCAAGGTTTTTAATGCGTAAATGGGTCAGCATTGAATTAATGGTGGCGAGTAATTTGCCTTCCGTGCTAGGTTCCCGCCAAGCTAAAAGATGCATGTCGGATAAGGAATCAATAAAACAGCAATTAAAAGTCGTATTTTTGGGAACTGGCACCTCACAGGGCGTACCTATCATTGGTGGAACATATTCTGCCGATTATCTGGCCAATCCAAAAAACCATCGCACTCGCCCATCGATCTACATTGAAACCTCCGAAGTTTCCATTATCGTTGATACCACGCCAGAGATGCGGATTCAGGTTCTGAGGGAGGGAATCGCAAACGTGGATGCCGTGCTCATCACGCACGCCCATGCCGACCATATCATGGGCATGGACGACTGCAGGCGCTTTTGCCATCAATCAGAAAAGCCTTTACCCATCTACGCCGGGGCTGAATCCATGAAAAGTATTCAGCGCGTTTTTGAGTATGCCTTCAACACGGTTCACATTCCAAAGGGTTATTTTGTCCCGGATCCCCGGATCGTCGACGGTCCGTTTCATGTTGGAGACCTGAAAATTACCCCAGCCCCACTGCCTCACGGAAGAATGACCTCGAATGGTTATATATTCTCCTTGGATCAAAAACCCCTTCTGGCCTATCTAACCGATTGCAAGGAAGTCCCCGAAAACATTATTCATCAAATCCAAGATGTCCCTGTCGCTGTTTTGGATGCGCTCAGGTTTAAACCCCATCCGACTCACATGTGCTACGACGAGGCGTTGACCACCGCCCGTCGTATCCGGGCTGGACAAACGTGGCTCACGCACCTTACCCATGACTACGATCATGACCTTCATCAAGCCGTAGCTTATTACGCTCAACAGTGAGGATTAGATTTAATTTATCCGGTACCGCCGGATAGATGAAGTTGGTGCCAGCGGCGTAGTTGTCATAATCGAGGGTAGTGCGTCCGCC
>JAAZXX010000415.1 GCA_014239995.1 Verrucomicrobiia bacterium | reverse complement strand
TCAGCGAGCAAACCTTCCACAAGGCTGTGAAGAAACTGAAGACGGCAGGTCGTATTGACGATGCTGATGTATGCCAATGACAATGAGCAAAAATTCCCGGAAGGTTTGAGAGACAACGGCATTGAGCATTTCTCTTTCATACACTCAAGAGTCTTTGATTACATGCGGATCAGTGGAGGCTTATCAACAAATTCATTCAGTTGCCCGAACAACCAGAAGTGGTTTCGGGTGCAGCCCGGAGTAGGTTACCGACTGGGCTATTACTTCCTCTGGGGGCATGGGACCGGCAAGGACAAACGTGACCGCCAGGCCGATTATCAGGATGATCCATGGCCTTGGGATTCCCCCCAGCGAGCCACGGATGACCCGAGCCTTCCCATGATCGGTGATGTCATTGAGAAAGGCACCGTGAATCCTCCCATCACCTCTTCACCCCACGGCGCCACGGGACCCGTGAAAAGTAGCGAAAACTCATTTCCTGAACCTGAAACGATCAAATCTCAAGGTGGCCATGTCGGCTTGGTCGACGGTTCGGTCAACTGGCGAAAACAATCAGAGATGCGTCCACACAACGCCACCATCCCTTCAGGTCGAATCATAGGATATTGGTAATCAAGCGTCGAACAACACCACCGAGGAAACATCTCAGCCAAAAGTGATGCGTCAGGGCTCACCCACAGCTCCCCAATCTGCTTCCAGGCTATTCCCTGGGGGCTGTATTTCCTCAGATGCAGGTCTCCTTGACAGCGGTCCTGAGCTTGACATTACAAGACGGGTCGAGGTTTTTCGATCAGGAACCGCATGGAGTATCATACACAGCGGAAATTCGAATCTTCCAAAAAAGTTTGGCCACCGCCTGAAAAACTGGCTCAGCACGAGTAAGAGGTTTTCAAAACGTCTCATAATGAAACAAAACATCCTTCAATAATGAAAGCGTCATGAAGTACTCCCTCCCCTTGCTCGCCCTCGTCCTTCCAGTCATGGATTGTTTCAACACAAGGCTCACCGCCGCTGAGTCGGGGCGGCCCAACATCCTCTACTTCTATGTCGACGACATGGGCTGGGGCTCCATAGGGCCCACCGGCCAGGCTGCACGCAAAGCCAAAAACCTGCCTTATGTACGCACACCCAATATCGACCGACTCGCTGCGCAAGGCATCAACTTCACTCGCGGCTACGGATGCCACGTCTGTTCCCCGGCTCGCTCCTCGCAGCAATCCGGATTCCACCAGGGCCACACTTTTGCCGATCGCAATGATCCCGATAACGCCAAAAAAGCGATGCGTGCCGACGATATTCTGATCGGCGACGCGCTCTCGGCCGCCGGGTATGTGACGGGTTACTGGGGAAAATGGGGTTATGGAGGATCGGCTGACCAGGACGATCCGGTCATCGATAACGTGCAAACCCTTCCCACGACGCACGGTTACCAGCACGTGCTGGCCGAACTCCACCACGTCCGCGCTCACACCTTTTTCCAGCCGACCCTGTGGAGTGCACCGGCTCCAGGCAACGCCATCGGTGGCCTCCAACTCGTGGCCAATTCACTGGCTCGTTATCAAAACCACGCCGACTATCCAAATACCCCGGCCCTGCAAAACCACGCCGACTATCCCGATGCCGCCTACTGCGATGATGCCTACGCCTTCGCCGCGCTGGACTTCGTTCGCGCACAGGGCAAAAACTACAACCAAACCGGGCAGCCCTTTTTCGGCCTTCTCGCCGTCCAAATACCTCACGCGCCGTTCGATGAAATCACGGTCCTCCCAAGCTGGGACCAGGCCTACGCCCAGGACCCCCACTACGCTTCACTCGCCGATCAAACCCGACAGTGGGCTGCCATGGTCACGCGGATTGACGCGCACTTTGGCAATATCCTCGCCGTGCTCGAAGACCCCAACAACGATGGCGACACGTCCGACTCCATCGTTGAGAACACGCTCGTCATCTTCCAGTCCGACAACGGCGGTCCCAGCGGTAAAAGCAACCTGCAACTCGATACCAATGGTGGCCTTCGCGGCAGCAAGGGTAAAATCCAGGAAGGGGGCATCCGCGTCCCGCTGGTCATGCGCTGGCCGGCCAGGATTCACTCCACTTCTGCGCTCAAGGCAGGCAGCAACTCTGACATGATTATCGACGTCACTGACCTGTTACCGACTTTCTGTGAGTTGGCCGGTGCACCGGTTCCACTTGGCATCGACGGTGTATCCATCGCAGCCACGCTCCGCGGCACTGGTCATCAGCGAAAACGTAAATTCATCATCCATGAGGCAAGCAACGGCCAGTCCATCATCCGCGATGAATACAAGCTCGTCCGCTCTGGGAAATCGGGAAGCAAATCTTACACTCTCCAACTCTACAATCTCGAAGCCGATCATGCCGAAGAAAACGATATCGTTGCGACTCACCCGAAACGCGTCAAGGAACTCGAGGGAATCCTGCTTGGCGAACGGGTCACGGAACCTAAAGGCTTCGCCAACACCTATCACCACTGGATAGGAAAAAACGGTGGGAACACTTCGGATCCGGACAACTGGTCCGATTACATCTACGCCAACGCAGGCATCACCTACATGGCCGAGAATGGAGCGCCTCAGCGCTCATGGACCGCGCGGATAGAAAACTCGAGCACTCAGTCCAATACCGCCCGCGTCGATGCCAACCTGGCATTCCTGGGCCTCGAAATCAGGGGCAACCAGGAGAAGAACGCCGAACAATTCCTCGTACTCGGTCGTGGCACGTGTCTCACAGGTCGCAACGAAATCCGGCTCGCATCCAAGGCCACGCTGACAGTCGACGGCGGAACGGTTTCCTCGCTTCGCTGGATCGATATTCTTGCCGGGGGAACTCTCAACGGCTACGGTTCCATTGACAGCACGGTCTACAACAATGGCGAGATCGTTGTCAGCGCCGAGCATCCATCGGGATTCAACATCAGCGCCGACTACCATCAGACCTCGCGTGCCACGTTGTCCCTCTCACTCAACGGCAGCAAGCAACCCTCACTTCTGGTTACCGGCGACGCCACTCTCTCTGGTGCGCTGATTGTCACGACGGGCAAGGGTTTCCAACCCATGCCCGGCCAGACCTACGAGGTTCTGACCGCTCACAGAGTCATCGGGACATTTTCCAAGCTCGGTCGTGAAATCGTTGCCACCGATGGCAGCCGTTTCACCCTCCACTACACCGAATCCACCGTTAGTCTCTCCGTCCAGTAATCTGAGTCTGCAAGCAATCCAACTCGAATTTTTCATCGACATGAAATCCAAACTCAGATACCGGAGGTTCACACTGTCCGAATCCGGCCCTCATCGCCGATGCAATTTCCCTTGAATCGTTCTATCAACAGATGCCCTTGAGGTTGCGTCATCAGTCCAGGATCCGCGAGCAAATGTTCCTTTCTTCATTGCTGTCAAAGCGTCGAGGAACAGCTTCGGCGCTTATGTAAAAACACCCAGCTTCGGCCGCATGGCCATGGGAGGCACGCATGACGAAAAAGAAACCAAACCTTACCAACTATCTTCCCCTCGCCTTGAAAGCATGCAACCCCTTGGCTGCATCATGAAAAACTTCCTCATATCTACTTTTGCAGGGGCGGTTCTGTTGTTCCTCGGCGGAGTTAAGGAGCTTCATGCGGACCCTTTGACCTACTGGGTCGCGGGTGGAGAGGCCTTCATTGTCCGTTGTGAGAAATAAGCCTCTGGAGAGTTGGTGATTGGTTCTTTCCATGCGGGAAAAACGGTCACCAGCATTGAGTTTTCGGCGTTCCGGGACTGCCGTACCCTGACGCGCGTAACCATCCCTGAGAGCGTCACAAGCGTTGGGTGGAATACCTTCGCTTACTGCAGTCGTCTTGAGAGTATTACTTTTAGACGTCATTCCCCTGGGCAACCGGTTTTGGCGAAGCATTTGGAACATTGCCCGTCATCATTCATGAAAAAATTAAAACCTTCAGTAAATCTGCTTCTCCATTCTCGCTCAGCTTGGAAACCAAATCAGATTCAACATACACCATTGAAGTCTCACATGACTTAAAGAAGTGGGGCGAGATAGGCGAAATCCAAGGCACCGGAAGCTCGGTTGAATTCACTGATTGGCGAAAAGCACTTTTCCAGAAGCAATATTATCGGGTGAAGTTGGTGGAGTAATAAATCTAACCAATGCCACAATTAAAAAACCTTTTGATTTCAATTTATCCAGCGGCGGAAGACCCAC
>JAAZXX010000414.1 GCA_014239995.1 Verrucomicrobiia bacterium | reverse complement strand
TTGGAACCAATCACATTGGTCTGGACTGCCTCAAAGGGATATTGTTCGCAAGATCCAACCTGCTTGAGTGCGGCCGCGTGAAACACATGGTCCACTCCTTCCATGGCTACCAACAGGCGCGAAGCATCCCGCACATCTCCCAGCATGTAGAGAAACTCGGGGTATTGACGGCGCATTTCCCACTGTTTCTTTTCATCGCGGCTAAAAATACGAATCTGCCCCGGTTCCTTGTCAATCAGGTGTCTGGCAACCCGACTGCCGAAGGAACCGGTTCCCCCTGTAATCAATACTGTGGAATCCTTGAGTGTCATGTCACCTTGAAGTCACGCCCTGCGCGACGGCGAAGGATGATGATCTTATTAAAAACGCAGATACGAGGCAACGTTTTTGAATACGACATACGCGGCCTGGCGCAACAGATCCGCAAATCAGAGAACACCTTTAAAAAGGTCCTTCAGCCAAACCAAAGATAAACAAGCACCTGCACCAGAGCAATCAGAACGGCCCAAAAACGTGACTGACGCCAACGCGGAAGGTGATTCTCCTCCAGCATTGAACATACCGAAGCAGGCAAATTAAGCAGGAAAAGGATCAGCAAACCAAACACGAAAGCCACGGAAACCTTGCCAACGAGAGTCCCCACCATCAATGCATCATAAAAGCTCATGCATGCCCCTCCGATGCAAGGTCGCCCGGATCAGGGTGGCCGACAACAAGACCATTAAGGCGACTACGGGGGTAAGCCGGGCTTAGAAGACTTCCAAGCCCCACCCCCAATAACGAAACCACAAAGGACCACCAGGCAACCCATAGAAACGAAATACCACCTTCAATACCGAACAAGGCATCTGAAAAAGTCAGTAATGCCGCAACAAGCACCCCTGTCAGCATGCCCACTATTCCTCCTGTAGCGTTCGCTCTACACGTAAGCATCCCAAAAAGAAGAAGTGCCAGCAAGGGACCTTGAATAAAGGACAAAAAAGTTTGAAAAGCCTCAAACACCGAACCGAACCCCTTTTGAACGGGGTAACTGAGGGCTACACCTGCAAGGAGAAATATTGGAATCAAGCATCTCCCAATCATAAGGCATTGTCGGTCACTGGCATTCGGACAGAGGATCGGGCGGTATAAGTCATGTACCAGCAAGGTGCTCGCGGAGTTGACATAAGAATCGAGGTTGGAGAGCACTCCAGCCAAAAAGGCGCCTATCACGATCCCTAAAACACCAGGAGGCAGCAGTCTTACCAAGAGCAAGGGAAGCACCTGATTACCATTCCAATCGTCACCTGGAGTTCCAAGTTCCTTATTGAGCAGGACGATTCCAATCAGACCTGGAAGAACCAAGAGGAGTGGGAAAAATAATTTTATAGCGGCACAAAGGATGTAGGAAGCCCTTGCTTCAGAGGCAGATCGCGTACCAAGCGTACGCTGTACGATGGCTTGGTTCCCAATCCAATAAGCGGGTCCAAGAACAAAACCAAGCCCAAGCAATACAGCGGGCCATGGATATTCGGGATGATCTGCAGGCGGTAGTAGCTCCAGATGATGTTCGGTCCATTCCAAGGACTGGATCTGTGCCTTCAGCGCACCCATTCCACCCACTTCTGCAAGGCCTGTCACACAAATAATGGACGCACCAATGATCAGAATAACGCACGAAAACGCATCGGTAATCACCACAGCCTTAAGCCCTCCAATGGTCGTGTATAAGCCAACGAGCAATGCGGTGACACTCACCGAAAACCAGAATCCCCACCCAAGTATTGCGTCGAACATGGCAGCGGCACTGACAAAAATCGTTGCCAGGGTCCCGATCATGAATAAGACCCATAAACAGGAAAAGAAGGTTCGCACACTACTGTTGTACCTTTTTCCAAGATACTCAGGGACAGTGTATACATTGGCCAGCCATAGGTAGGGCATGAAGAGGAATGCAGCCACGATCACAGGGAGAATGCAGCCCAGGAAATCGAAATTCATCATGACAATTCCAAACCGGTATCCATCTCCCGCGAGACCGATCATGTCTTTGGCACCGATATCTGACACCACAAGAGAGAGACCTGCTGCCCACCACGGCAGAGACCTGCCAGCAAGAAAGAAGTCCTTACCCGTCTTGATACCCCGACTGAACCACAGCCCCAGCCCCCCCACCGCGAGGAGGTAGAGAAGGATCAATCCCATATCCAGATTGCCCAAACGTAGGGTTTCCATAGCTGATGAGGATCATCAGAGCTATCTTAAATCCTGGGCAGATCAAAGTAAAAAAACAGCCCGACAGTAGATATCAAGCAAGTGGGAGCGCGAAAAATCCTGGAAAGGTTACTTTGAGATGCAATAAAGATGACGGTGGGTACGGATGTAGAGGGCATCCCCCGAGATCGCCGGGGAGGCGTCGATATTACCTTCCAGCTTATTGACAGCCAAAACTTTAAGTGTATTCGAGTTTTCAATCACGCTAGTGATTCCGTTCCTGCCTGCGAGATACACGCGATTACCGACTGCTACCGGTGAGGCATAGAAACCAGATGGCCCCTTGAGCCGTTCCTGAATGTAGTGGGCGGCACCAGTTTTGGGATCCAAGCATGTGATGACAGCATTGTTTCCCTGTGTAAACCACAACCTTCCATCGCAAAGCAAGGGGGATGGCACGTATGGAGTACCCCTGGTCAATTGCCACAGAATGTTGTCAGTCTCGCTCAGATCCCCCTTTTTTCCAAGAGAAATGGCCATGGCCATGTTGCCACGAAATCCAGAAAGTGCATAAACGCGTTGACTGTCAGCGACAATGGAGGGGATGGCGTTACTGGTCTGCCCCCCACATTCCCAGATCAATGCACCCGATGCCAAGTCATAGGAACGCACTCTATGAGTGGCATTGATCACCACTTGAGTCACACCATCGTGCGTGAGAACAAAGGGAGTCGTCCACCCCGTCCGTTCATCACGCGGTCTCTTCCAAAGTTGTCTACCGGTACGCTTGTCAAAGGCAAACACGTGTGAATCCTCTTCATTGTCCCAAAGAACAATCAATACGTTTCCGTGCAAGACAGGTGAAGCCCCTTCACCAAAACCTGCACGAGTGGACATATTGCCCAGGTCTTTTCTCCAAATTTCATTCCCCTGCATGTCATAACAAAAGAGCCCCCGAGACCCGAAGAAGGAAATCACATGCTCTCCATCCGTGACCGGAGAACCTGAGGCATATGAATTGGTGGGATGATGTCCCTCATGCGGTATTTCACGTCCTCCTTCCCTCTTCCACATGGTTGCACCGGTCGTAGTCTGAATACAGAGCGTCACAAAAAGGTGTTCCTCCATGGGCGTCTGCACTCCTACACGTCCTCGTGAACGTGTAGGAGAACGCCCTTGGGTTACTGGAGGGAGCACAGACCGTGCCTCTGTTTTCGCTTTGGCGGGCGGTATGGCTGTCACAAGAAAAAGCCGTTCACCCCAAATGACAGGTGAAGCATGTCCTTTGCCCTCGATGGTTTTCTTCCATTTGATGTGCTGGTTCTCGCTCCATTCAAGTGGAGGATTGCCTGCAGGAGCATATCCGGTTGCCAGGGGACCACGCCATTGCGGCCAGTCATGACTCGGATCGTCACCAAGACAGGTCATACTGGCAAACGCCAGAAGGAGAAAGGTAAAGCTGTCATTGATCATCATCGACACTAGGAATTTAGGAAGCCTCAGGGTCTTTTGGACTTTGGACATCTTCTGTGCAGACTCCCCTGAAAAGAGTTTGGTTACGTACCATACCAAAAAACCTCGGATTCCACCCATTGACAGGCAGGGAAGAGATCCCCATATTTAGTGCAAGCACCCCAAAATATCGTCATCATGATCCTATCACCCAACAATCTCTGGATATGTATGAGCATGGTGACATGTCTCATAGCTTCCCCATTGAAAGGCCAGAGCCCTCATTGGCGCGGTCCCAATCAGAACGGGCATTTCAAGCCAGGTCAGTATCCAAGAATTTTGAATAAGGAAACACAAGGGTGGGTCACCCCTCTTCCTGGCAAGGGTACGTCAACACCCATCATCGTAGATAAAAGCATTTTTCTGACCTGTCCATCGGATGGTATGGATGCAATCCTGGCATTTGATCTTCAGGGAAAGGCGTTATGGAGCAGAGCATTTGGGAAAGAAGTTCCCGGCAAGCATCGCAACGGGTCGGGCTGTAATGCCTCGCCCGCATCCGACGGGGAAC
>JAAZXX010000413.1 GCA_014239995.1 Verrucomicrobiia bacterium | reverse complement strand
ATTATGAACTGGAGAAAATACCGTTTGATTTTCACGAGCTTGTCGCGGCTCTGGCACCAAGGGGCCTTTTCATCAGTGCCCCCCTTGGGGACACAAATTTCAAATGGTCAAGCGTTACAAAAGTTGTCCGCGCAGCACGTCCGGTATTTCAACTATTGGGGCAAGATGACTCTCTTCATCTGATGCACCCGAAATGTGGCCATGACTTCCCGGAAGAAGTCCGACATGCGGCCTACGCCTTCATGGAAAAAACACTGAAACAAGGTGAATCACACTGAAAAAAGTAGCCTGGAGAGTATCCTTTTCAGGAGCGCTCCTGGATATCAATGCAGATTGCACAACAGGGTTTGGGCACATTTAAGTATTGGTGACTAGGGCAAAGCGGCCCAAATGCGGTGCACATCATCATGCTCATCCAGGTCTTCGAGAAAGGCCCCGACTTCCTCATACTGATCCTCCTTGAGTTGACAGTTGTTTTTGGAAATATAACCAGGTTCACTGGTGACAATCTTCCAGTCATGCGCCGCCAACCACTTGGAAACGGCATGAATATCGCCTCGTTCACAGAGGAACCGCGCACCTAAGGCATCCTCAGGAATATCATCGTTCTGGCTGTTACTCAGTGTTTCCACCTCGTTGGCACCGGCCTCAATGGCAATCTCTTCGAGATCCAATTCCCCAGCATCACGATAGGCTTCTACCATACCGACCAGGTCAAAGAGAAACTTGTTACTCCCTGGTGCACCCAACTGACCCTTTCTGAAAAGCACTCTCAACTCGGGAGCAGTTCGGTTTGGGTTGTCGGTAAGGGTCTCAACAATAACCGGCACCTTATGGGGAGCATAGCCCTCAAACATCAGAGAACTCAGCGAGGTCTCGTCACCACCTCCCCCTTTCTTACAGGCACGCTCAATCACATCCTTTGAAACACTGGCCTTGCGGGCCTTCTCACAAGCCTGCGCCAGACGTGGATTCATTTCTGGATCCACTCCTCCCAACTTGGCAGCCACCACGATTTCACGCACGAGTTTCCCCGTGGCCTGAGCCTTTTTTTTGGAGGCCACAGCCTTCTTTGAATGAAGCCATTGTCGTCCCATAATTTATCCGTATCGTGTTAAAATGTTACAAAGTGTCCAGAGCTCGTTGATACCAATGCGTGATACCCACACTTGTGACAAGACACAAGTAGATTTCTAAATCTAATCCTTTTTCCGCAAGTCCTTCGAAAAGAAGCTCGGTGTTCTGTTGTATTCTAAGATGAGAATTGCTCTAAAAAAGTTCCTGCCCTGTCCTGCACACATCCATTCAAGGGTGATTTTGAAAATGGTGCTGACTTCAAAGCAAACTCGCCTGAAGAACGCCGCGACGCCGAACCGAACCCATCACCGTGGCATCATGGACGCGCTTTTATATGAACAAGCTGCGATATTCATCTCAAATCACCGAGTTTCTTTCGAGTAAAAAAAGTCGTTCCACCTGGGTAAATCACGCCCAATGGAAGGTAATGCTTGCATTGCTAACAGAAAAAATTCTTGAGGGCGATCAAGAAGGAGAAATGCCACTGAGAACAGTGTGGTAAAGTTAAGCTCAAAGACAGGATACACGGTAAAAAAACCTTCCTTGACCTGGTGAATCCTGCGAACTGCTTGTTGACGGGTCTTTGCCCCACTGACATTCGGGGGAGCCAGGGGCGGTGTCGGAACTGGCTTTACCGGGGATGCATGGTCCGTGGCTGCATGATGGCTGAAGATTTCCTGTGGCACTTAGCTATTCATGGCAAACCCTATTCAAATACTCTCCCTGATCGTTTTTCAAGCTCGGAGCTACGGAGCAATCCTTCCCACTGATAACACTTAGTTTCAGGTGATCATAAAGATCCATGGTTCCATCATTGGCTTGTGCCCCAGGTCTGTCCATGACAACTGTAAACAGGTTTTATAACGAAGGATGGTGTTCATGTAATGCCCTTTTGCCATTCAGATAAATACGCCATGAAACCCACATGCATTTTTGATCGGATGCGGTATGACACACGAATCCCAAACAAATCATCTCTTTACTGGAACTGATTTCTCAAACCTGAAAACGACTTGTTTCAGATCATTTTTCAGAAAGTTTGCACGTGCACATCGAGTCTACAAGACAGGTTCCTGTTCCGTTGCGTCAAGATTCACGCCCTGCAGCCACGTCGACAAATCAGATCGCATCCGTTTGCTTTTTTCTGGATGATCAGGAGCAAGGTTAACCTGCTCAGCCTCATCCTCATCAAGATGAAAAAGCTGAAACTTATCAGGTTGTTGGGTATCCATAAGGAACTTCCAGGGGCCGTCACGCATGGCACGCTTGGAACCATAGGCCCAGAAAAGACTGCGTGATCGATCAGGCAGGGATCCTTTCAGAAAAGCAGGTTTTAAGGATCGCCCATCCAGCACGTGCCCATCAGGCAAAGTGGCACCTGCCAGGTCCATTAGGGTCGGCATCACATCCAGGCTGATGGCCAGGTCATCACAGAAACAGTTAGGGGGAATCACCGTCGGCCACCAGGCAATGGCGGGCACCCTGTGACCCCCTTCCCAGAGACTCCCCTTGTAGCCACGCAATGCCCCATTGCTTCCATGCCTGTTGGCGCCATTATCCGAGAAAAAAAACACCAGTGTGTTGCGATCCAGGCCCTGTCTCTTGAGGGCATCCAAAATAAGGCCAATACCCTCATCCATGACCTGTACCATCTCACGATAGGCCCGGGGAATTCGACCTGGTTCATAGCGGTTGGGGACGATCTTGCCCTCAACCCGTATGGGTGGATCATTGGGCCCCTGATAGGGATCGTGAGGTGCCTCGTATGCAAGGTAGAGAAAAAAAGGATCTTCCCGGGTGCGTTCAATGAAATCGAGTGCGTGCTGCGTGATCAATGAAGTTGAATAGCCCTCTTCATTCTCAAGTTGGTTGGCGTTCCACCAGTCAAAAACTCCCATCCGATCCACATGGGAATGGTAGTCAATGTTACCACTGACATAACCACGAAAAATCTCGAACCCATGGTGTACAGGATTAAATTTTTTCCTATAACCCAGATGCCACTTCCCAAACATAGCCGTTCGATATCCTGCATCCAGCATCAACTCGGGCATGGTCACCTCCGCAGGATACAATCCATGATGTCGATTGGCTTTGAAATCAGCATTCACCACCCTGGGAATCCCGCTGCGCTGCTGATACCTACCGGTCATCAACCCGGCCCGTGTAGGGCTGCACACCGGACCGCTGGAATGAAAGTCTGTAAACCTTAATCCCTCGGCTGCCATCCGGTCCAGCATAGGGGTAGTGAAGGCCTGATTGCCATAGCAACTCAAATCCCCATAACCCAAATCATCCGCAAGAATCAGGATCAGGTTGGGTCTGACGGCGTGAAGACAAATGGAGGTAGCGAGAAGGGATGCCACAAGCATCCAAAGGATGGGTATGCGAATGCAGGAACACCGGGAAAGGTTATCGGAAGGCAGCGGAGACATGCATCCATGATTATCATTGTCAACACGCACTGACCAGCAAGAATAAAGGGCATGGAAGTCAATGGTAAGGTAGCAATCGTCACCGGCTCAAGCCGAGGTGTCGGGAGATCGGTAGCGCTTCAGCTTGCATCCAAGGGATGCAGGGTTGTGGTGAACTACAGACAATCGCAAGGAGAGGCTGAAGGCGTTCTGAAGGAAATAAAGGCATACGATACGCCATGCCAATTGGTCCAGGCCGATGTGGCATCGGAAAAGGACTGCCAACGGCTGATCCGGGAGTGTGTTCAGCAATGGGGACAACTGGACATTCTGGTGAACAACGCCGCCACAACAGATTTTCTCCCATTTGCCGATCTTGATCAATTAACAGAAGAACACTGGAACCGTGTCCTGCAAACCAATGTGATGGGTCCATTCTACTGCACCCGTGCCGCTCAGAGCTGGCTTGAGTCCGCTCAAGACGGCGGTGAGGTGATCAACATCACAAGCATTGCAGGCATCATTGGCAATGGCAGTTCCCTCGCCTACTGCGCCTCCAAAGCCGCCTTGATCAACATGACCTTATCGCTGGCAAGAATCCTGGCCCCCAGCGTAAGGGTCAATTCAGTTGCCCCGGGTTTCATTGCTGACGACTGGACCCAAAAAGGCTTGAAAGAACACTATGAAATTACAAAAGCAAGGCATGTATCCAAGGCGCTGCTGGGC
>JAAZXX010000412.1 GCA_014239995.1 Verrucomicrobiia bacterium | reverse complement strand
ATACCGTACTGGAAGTGACGGATACATTCGGCAACATAGTCTCGGAGATTGCAGTCGACGTATCACAGGGCTCCATTCCCCCCCTCGCTCCCAGCTTTGTCGACGACGTCCAACCAATCCTCACCAAGGCTGGTTGCAACAACGGAGCCTGCCATTCCAAGCCAGGGGGGCGCAATGGTTTCGAACTTTCGGTTTTCGGACACGCCCCTGAACTGGATTATGGTGAAATCCTGCATGGTGCCCGAGGTCGACGCATTTTTCCAGCAAACCCATCCAAAAGCCTACTCCTCATGAAACCCATGCTGCAGGTCCCTCACGAGGGTGGGTCTCCATTGAAGGATCATCCCCTCTGGCACAGCATCCTGGTGGAATGGATCGCCGCAGGCATGCCCTATCATCACACAAGCATGCCTGCACTCAGCCGCCTTGAAATCTTTCCAGAAGAAGCACGCATCAGGCGAAATAGTAGCTTCCATCTTGCCGTCATGGCACATTACGAGGATGGATCCGTGCGCGATGTCACCCATTTGGCAGAATATCAAAGCACAGACAAGGATTTCATGATGGTTGACCACATGGGTCAGGGCCGTTCCATGAATCGTGATGGCAGAGGGGTGGTGGTGGCACGTTTCTCGGGACTCATTGCGGAAAGCCAGTGGATTGTTCCAAGATCCGGGCATGAAGGCCAAGTTGCGGACTCCTTCGACACACTGCCCGAGAATAATTTTGTAGATACCCATGCACATGCCTACCTCAAGGAACTGGGATATCTACCATCCGGTCTATGCACAGACGAGGAGTTCATCCGCAGGAGTTCACTGGATGCTGTGGGCGTATTGCCAACAACACAGGCTTCTCTGAATTTTCTGGCCGACAAGACATCGGGTAAGAGAAAAAAATGGATCCGTCAACTGCTCAAACATCGCTGGATGGGTGATTACTGGGCCAACCAATGGGCAGATCTTCTGCGCCCCAACACGGACCGGGCTGGGATCAAAAGTGTCTACATGTTGGACCAGTGGATTCGAGAGTGTTTTCGCAAAAACATGCCTTATGATGCATTTGTCAGGGAGATCCTAACACTTGAAGGCAGCAACCACAAAGCAACCCCTGCCTCCATTTATCGTGACAAGCGAACGCCTGAAGATTTGACCGTCCTTTTCAGTCAAGTCTTCCTGGGGGTTCGCCTGGAGTGTGCCAAATGCCATCACCATCCCTTTGAAAAATGGGGACAAGAGGATTTTTATCAGGCAGCAGCCCATTTCGGTTCTGTCAAACAGAAAGGGGCCGGCGTGTCACCTCCCATCTCGGCAGGAACCGAGACCTTTTTCTTCAGATCCGGCGGCCAGGTTAAGCATCCTCGAACCGGAGAGGTCATGCAACCCATGCCTCCGGGTGGATCACCCCAGCCCACCGATAAGGTCAAAGATCCCCGCGGTGAATGGATGACCTGGATGCTGGATCCAGAAAACCCCTATTTCGCCAGAGCCATTGTAAATCGTGTCTGGAGTGTCTTTTTCGGAAGGGGTTTCGTTCATCCTGTCGACGATTTTCGCACCAGCAATCCACCTGTCCACGAACCGCTGCTTCAGGCACTCTCAGAAGACTTCATTCAGCACGGATACGACCTGCGCCACTTGATGGCTACCATCATGGAATCAAGACTTTATCAGCTGAGTTCGAGCCCCAACAGGTTCAATGCCGGCGACACACGCTATTTTTCGCGCTACTACCGCAAACGCCTTCCAGCGGAAGTGCTCTTGGATGCGGTCTCGGATGTGACTGGAATCCGTCAACCGCTGGAGGGCTTGCCACCTAATTCACGAGCCGTTGAAAGTTGGAATTTCAAAATCAACTCACAATTCATGGATGCCTTTGACCGCCCCAACTCCAGTTCAGACCCTCCTTGCGTGCGAATAAACCGACCTAGTGTAGTGCAGGCACTTCACATGATGCACTCAGAAGACCTCCAGAAAAAACTTCAATCGAAACATGGTTGGGTAGAGGAATTGATGCAGTCTGGACTCCACCACGGGACCATGGTCGAGCAGGTTTATTTAAAACTGCTGAGTCGCTATCCCACGCCTGAGGAAAAAAGCATAGCCCTGAAGGCGCTCTCTGGGGACACACCAAGGGAAGGTGTGGAGGATATCCTCTGGGCATTGCTCAATTCGGCAGAATTTGTATTTAATCATTAACCCACTGAAATGGCATGAGAAGTCGAAACAATATCAACTGTGAAGGCATCAACCGTCGTGACTTTCTTCAGGTCGGCCTCGGAGGCAGCCTGGGGCTGGGCTTCAGCGACCTGCTACGCATGAAAGCAGAGGCCCAGGCCAAAGGGCTCCAGCGCTCCGACGTACGCTGCATCCTCGTCTGGCTTGACGGGGGTCCATCACACTATGAAACTTTTGATCCAAAGCCGCAGGCACCCTCCGACATTCGCGGGGAATTCAAGTCCATCCCAACGACCGTCCCGGGTGTCCATTTCAGCGAGGTGGTTCCGCACCTTGCCAAGGTAATGGACAAGACGACCATTATCCGCTCGATATGTCACAAGGACCCCAATCATGGGGGAGGAAATCATTACATGATGACCGGAGCCCCCACTCCCGTACCTGTAGCTTGTGGCGCCTTCGTCACATTTCACCCCAGCTTCGGATCCATGGTTTCCTATGATCGCGGGATTCGTGAAGGCCTTCCTACCTACATGAGTCTTCCACGTGTTTCACGCTCCGGCGGGCCTAACTTCCTGGGAGGCCAACACGCTCCCTTTGTCATCGATGGTAATCCCAGCCAGGAAACCTTTCGTGTGCGCGATGTCGTCCTACCCGCTTCCATTAGTCAAACTCGGGCCGAACACAGGCGCAAGTTGCGTAAGGAGCTCGACCGCCTCAAACGAATTCAGGATCCACTGGCGAGCGATCCGACCGTCACCTTTGACCAGTTCTATGAGCAGGGAGTGGATTTAGTCACCTCACCGCAGGCACAGAAGGCCTTTGATATCCATCAGGAACCGGACAGCGTGCGGGACCTTTATGGACGCAACGAACTCGGCCAACGGCTTCTTCTGGCCAGACGACTGACCGAGGTCGGAGTTTCCTTTGTGACGGTCTACTATGGCGGGTGGGACAATCACACCGTTCTTTTCAAGCGATACAAGGAATCCTTCATGTCCAACCTGGATCGCGGTCTTGCCACGTTGATCAGCGACCTGCACCAGAGAGGTTCTGCCGAGAATACCATGGTGATCTGTCTCGGTGAATTTGGAAGAACCCCCAAGATCAACAAGGATGCAGGGCGTGATCATTGGCCGCATGCCATGTCGGTGCTCATGTCAGGAGCAGGCATTCCCGGTGGGCAGGTGGTAGGAGCTACCGATGGAAAAGGCTTCTATGCGTCGGAAGATGTGCACAGCCCAGAGGATTTTGCTGCCTCTATTTATACCAAGATGGGGATTGATCCAAGGCAGACACTGTATCAGACCACGGGTCGCCCGGTGCGTTTGGTAACTGGTGGTACACCCATCAGGGGCCTTTTCAGTTGAACCTACTTTATTGACTCAGGAAAAAGCTACCTGAGCGACTTTTTTGAGGTTTAAACTTCTGGAGAACTCCCGAGCGCTTGCTATCGGAACTTTTTCCCGATGCCTTGACCTGTCGACTCAATTGTCGCTGTTGTTTCTTGTTCTTGGAAAGAATACGTCTCTGGTTTTTAGCAATCTTCCGCTGCGCATCCCTGGTTTGACGCAGCACTTCTTCACGCCGTTCCTTTTCCTCTTTCAGGGCTTTTTTCTGTTCTTTTTCCAGGGCCTTTTCAGCTTTTTTCCGTTCGCGCACCACTTCCTTGACATTCCTTCCATGAGGGGGCTCCTGTGAAGTAATAGCCGCGGCCGAAGCACTTGATTCATACTTTTTTTTCCAGAATTTCCACCACTGCGCTTCAACCTGAACCATACCTGTCATGATCATCAGGAAGACACCCAGACAGAGGGTTTTGAAGGGCGCCTGCATTTGGCGATTAATCGGTCTCATGGCAAGTAGGATTTAGAACTGAGTTGATTTTAAGGAGTCCATCTCATTTGAACAGCCTGGATTTGTTGCGACCGGCATCTGACTCAAATTGCAGTGAGCGCAGGTGAACACGCTATCCATGAGTTGGTGGGCCCAGAGGGATTTGAACCCCCGACCAAGCGATTATGAGTCGCGTGCTCTAAC
>JAAZXX010000411.1 GCA_014239995.1 Verrucomicrobiia bacterium | reverse complement strand
TTTATGGTTACGCACGCCAAGATCGAAAAGATCAGCCAAGGGTGCCGATTACCGCCAAGCTTGTGGCCAATCTGCTCGTGGCTGCAGGTGCTCACCGCGTTTTGACGATGGACCTTCACGCGCAGCAGATTCAAGGGTTTTTCGATATTCACGAAGGTTTCCCCATCAGGGAATGAGCTGACGTTACAGCGTCCAAGCGAAATCCCCATGTAATCAGTGATCTTGCTGGCCAGTGGAAGGTTGGACGTACCGCTGAAAACTTTCACAATATGCTTGCTTCAATGATGTAACTTCACCCCCATTCAAATCGCCTGGGGAAGCGAGAGCAGAGTATGTTGCCTCCGGAGGTGTCAATCAAGTTCCATTTTATGGAAGGTTGTCCCGCTCCTGCACGCGATGCGTTGTCTGTTTGAGCTGGGCACCGAGCGCATCATGCTTGGTGAAGTAAAGACTGAAAAGCAACACACTCATGATAGCCAGGCCAAGACTGGTTATACTATGATTGAAGGTATTGAACAGAGCATGCAGCGTGGACGGAATTACCAAGGCCGCTCCATAAAAGAAAATCCGGCTCCGATGGTAAAGGAATGCAAAGCCTAGGAAAAAACCAGCCATACCAGTCCACACAGCATGTAAAACTGGAAGCGTGGTCAAACGGATCAGATTCAAGAAAAGGTAATCGTCCATACCGGTGGCCAACTGACGATTAAGGCCCATTTGATAGTCGAGGCCTTCGTAGATTCCGAAACCTAAGCCGCAGATCATTCCGTAATAAGCAAATGTGCGGGGCAAGTGAATGTCATGACGCTTTGAGAGAACATAAAGCATGAAAACTTTCACCGTTTCCTCAGGGAAACCCACGTAGAACAAGAAAGCCAGAAAACGTTCAAGAACATCCGGTGAAGTCAAGGGCTCGGGATAAAATTTCACGAAGGGCAATCTGAAAAGCAAGGTCAATAAACTTACCGATACAAGTGCTGTACCGATAAAACAGAAAACCGATGTCCCGACACGGATATCGGGTGCTGGAAAGATCTTGTAGAACAGAATAGCCCAGAGGACTGAAAAATACAGTGACGTGAGGATATAGGCCACTTTAACCTGAATCAATTCGGAAAAAAGCATCAGTATCACCATTGGAACAAGGCCAATAGCGGTAATGACAAGCAGATTTCGGTTTTCTGTTCCACTGAGCCCGCGAAGTGCATCAAAGGGCCAAAGTACGGAGACAAACAGACGAAACGTTTTTATTTTACCCTCATGATTCTCAGGCTTTACGATTTTCATAGATCAGGAGAATCTTTTGATGAACCAGAGAGTGGGCCTTACGCAAAAAATGAACCCAGCTTTTATGGTTCAATGCTAAATGGCTGAACAATGGAGGATGAAAATCCGACTCCGTTGTCAGGGTTTGAGGTAACTTTTAAACCACTCGAGCCAAAACCGCATGCATTAGGGTCTCTGAAAACGCTCCATCCAGTCAAAGAAATCGCTTATGAGGCCCCAGCGATAGCTGTTTCCCTGTTTGAAGCTGTTCTCCTGCCCCCCACCTTTCGATCGGATCCATCTACTCAAGACGAAAGCTCCAACGGGAGCAACGAGCACACTCCACTTTCTCCATCCGGTTAGGGAGTCCTTGGAGTGTAAACCAGGAAGACCCATGCTTTGGCGCAGCTCACGCCACCTCTCGGTCATCATCAGGCGCTGCGTATCACATTCCAAGGATAACACACGCTTTCTAAGCTCATGAATCTTTACTTGTGATCTGAAAAACATGCTTGATCTTTCTTTAACTGGTCCATGGATTCGGAAAAAGAGGGTGTCGCACGGTGAAGCATGGAGCGAAGACGAATAAAACAGAAAAATGCCATCAAACCGAAGACTAGCCCAAGCCCCACCAAACCCGCACCTCTGAGGTGATCTGGGAGAAAAAACAGGGTCGCAAGTGTGATAATCCCTAGAAATACAAGGGCAAAAACAGCCAGGCATACCAGCAACGTGAGCATTTCCACCCAACGACCCTTTTCTTCCTCCAGTTCCAAAAGAAAAAGCTCAATCCGAGTGTGCAAGCATCCCAAAATGGATTGACTCAACCTGCCTGCGGCACCTCCCGAGGGCCTATTCTGGTCTTGCGATGCGTCCTTCTGGTTCATGGCGGTCAACGGCGATTCAGCAAAAGACCAAGCACCGCGCCTATCCCCAAGGCGATACCAAGGGATTCGTAGGGGTGTTGCCGCACAAAGGTGTCTGTTACTTTTAATTGAGCTAAGGCACTATCTTCCAACTTATTGTAGTTCACCTTGGAGCGCTCGATTGTCGCTCGCATTTTGGCGCGGGCAGAATCAGCTATTTCGCCTTGCTCGGAGGCGGTCGCACTCAAGAGGGCTTCAGCATCCCTGATGATGAATTGAAGCTCCTGAGCTAAGCCCTCGCGCAGGTTTTCAGAGGATTTATGTTCCATATAAAGATGATCCGTTAAGAGCCAAACGATTTTGGTGAACCCGGGCAACAGAGGATATTATCGTGCGCCATACATCCCGTGTCAACGCAAGTCCTTGGTCCGCGATGGACGGGAGTGTCTCGCCCCCAGAGAGCCCACAAGCATGGTTCCTCCCAAATAAATCAAACTTGACGCTCCTCCTGCCTCGATCTAATGTCGTTTTCAACAATCTGACGTCGCCTAGTGCGACACGCCAGAGTCGGCGACATATGCCGGCTTTTTTGTTCTCTGAGAAGCAGAAGGGATCGCGCATGAATGCGGATTTATTAGCCATACTGGAATACTGGGAGCGTGAAAAGGGAATCAGCAAGGATATCCTTTTACAGGCTGTCGAAGAAGCGTTGATTTCCGCCGCAAAAAAAGCGGTGGGACCTGCGAGGAATCTACGTGTGCAGATTGACCCTAAAAACGGGAATATTCGGGCCTTCGCAACCCTCATTGTGGTAGAGAAGATGGAATCCAAGCATGACCATATATCTCTACTGGAAGCCAAGCGTCATCATCCCGGTGCTGCACTTGGGGATGAGGTCGAAATGGAGGTCACTCCGGAAAATTTTGGTCGAATCGCCTCTCAGAATGCCAAGCAGGCGCTTTTACAGCATCTTCGAAAAGCTGAGAAACAACTCATCTACAGCGAGTTCAAGGATCGAACTGGGGATATCGTAAGCGGTATCGTCCGACGCTTCGAACGCTCGGATGTCTACCTTGATCTTGGCAAGTTTGAGGCTTTGCTGCCCAACCGGGAGCGTGTTCCAACTGAAGAATACCAAGTTGGAGAGCGCGTGCGATGTTACGTGAAGGCTGTCGACACGGGAAGCGCACATGGGCCTGAAATCATCCTGAGCAGGGCTGATCCCAACTTTGTCATCAAATTGTTCAAGCTAGAGGTTTCTGAGATCAACGATGGTACTATTGAAGTCAAGGCCATCGCACGTGAACCAGGCTACCGCACAAAGCTGGCAGTCTATTCACGCGATGAAAAAGTTGATCCGGTAGGTGCCTGTGTTGGACTCAGGGGACAGCGGGTCAAAAATATTGTTCGCGAGTTGAACAACGAGAAAGTGGACATCATTCCATGGGATCCAGATATTGGTAATTTCGTGGCCAATGCGTTGAATCCCGCCAAATTACAGTCCATCAACGTGGATGAAGAACGCAGGCGGCTTAATGTTGTCGTGGATGGGGAACAACTCTCGCTGGCCATAGGCAAACGGGGGCAGAACGCACGACTCACATCCAAACTTTGCGGTTGGCACGTGGATATAGAGGCTAGGGAAGAGAAGACCTTGGGCTTCGAGGAAAAAGTGGCCCAAGCCGTAGCTGCATTTGCAAATATTGAAGGTATCACGGAGGAACAGGCTACAGCACTGGTGAATAGCGGCTTTCATACACTCGAGGATATGCTCCAAGTGGATTTAGAGGATCTCTCCGAGATTCCCGGGGTAGGCGAAGCTGCAATATCCATTTTGGAGGCAGTGAAGACTGAGACACAACGAAGAACTACGCCCAGCGAAGAGAACGAGGAGCCATCCTGAGATCCCCAAAATCAGCCCATCGGCACACCATCAAACCCATCGCAAGCAACCACAAAAAGTAAGTCACCACCTCCATCTGCACACCGGAACTGCTCGTAAAAATTTATGCCCGTCCGTATATACGACATCGCCAGAACCGTTGGCCTGCCCAACAAAGAAGTCATTGCCCGCGCCAAACAACT
>JAAZXX010000410.1 GCA_014239995.1 Verrucomicrobiia bacterium | reverse complement strand
GATGTGTCATGGGGAGTGCGCCAGTCGCACCATGAGGGTCAGGAGCGCGTAGGACGCGATATTGAAGGGAACTCCCAGGAATAAATCGGCACTGCGTTGGTAAAGTTGACAGCTGAGTTCCCCCCCTTGCACAAAAAACTGAAAGAGGGCATGGCATGGGGCCAATGCCATCTGGTCGATTTCACCAACGTTCCAGGCGGATACCACCAGGCGTCGACTATCGGGTGTTTGCTTAATATCGCGGATCACCTGATCAATCTGGTTGATGGATGTGTCATGGGGAGTGCGCCAGTCGCACCATTGCGCTCCGTAAACGCGTCCCAAATTTCCATTTGCATCGGCCCACTCATCCCATATGGATACGCCGTGCGCATTCAGGTAACCAGTGTTTGTATCACCCTTCAGGAACCAAAGGAGTTCGTGAATGATGCTGCGCAGGTGGAGCTTCTTGGTGGTCAGCAGTGGGAAGGTTTCCTGCAGTGGGAAGCGGGCTTGTGCCCCGAAAATTGCAAGGGTTCCGGTACCTGTTCGGTCCGTCTTTTTTCTGCCCTCCTCGAGGACAAGTTGAATTAAATCCAGGTATTGTTTCATGCGCCTTCTTCGTCTTTTTTCGCCATGTTATCCTCTGTGGTCAAAAGCGACCAATCGAGTGTTTCCGCTGTTTCGATCAGTTCCGCCAGACATTTTGCCAATAGTTTCTGGCGCAATTGCCGATAAGCAAACCATGACGTGGCCCAAAGTATGACTAAAATGGCAAGATACCATCCCGTCAACCCCATGATGCCGCAAAGCCCTATTGTCAGGCCGAGAAGTCCCAGCCATGCAGTATGGGCCATGAAAGTGGGAACGGGTTGCGTGCGCAATGAAACGCACCGTCCAGGATCCTTGAAAAATTCCTCAACAGAATGGATCTGCAGGTCGAAGCACCATCCTCCGGGCATCCACGCATCATAGGTGGCCCAGGCATTGTTCAGTGAGACGTGCCATCCAGCTTTGGCAAGGCGGGATTTCAACAGTGCGAAAAATGCGGGACGTCCAGTATCTTTTATATTCCAAAAGACTGCCTTGTCCAAGCGATCCCCGGCATAGGTTCTGGACAAGGCCTCCAATCTCCCCTTGGAAGGATTCCCTGTGCCTCGCATGCACATCCATTGCTCCAGGCGGGCAAAGCTTCGAGAAAAAGGTTGCAAAAGGTACAAGCCCATCAGGAGTCCGCGACTCCACCAGCGGCGTCGCTTGCTGGTAATGGGGGCGTGAAATCCATTGGCTCCAGCCACCAGGATGGTGATGACCAAATTGATGCATGCCAAGCCAGCCAGCCAGGGGAAGCCTGTGCCTGCGATGAGCAGAGGCAAGGTGGTTTGGAGGTGGTAATCTACTGAGGTCAAGAGTGCGGACAAGCGCGAGGGTGGTAAGCCGTAGAGGGGCTGAAAGGCTCCCATACCGTAGAGTCCGTGATATACCTTGGGAATATGAAGGGCATGCTCCTGTGGACGTGTGTCATAAATGCGCCCCCTCCAGACGTGATCTCCCTGCATATTGAACATGGATGGGAATTTACGGCAAAGAAGGGACTCGGCTCTCCCGTAACCCAATTGTTGGCCCACGAATGCTGCAATGGTTGGCCTTCGGTGGTGCCAGACAAATGCCCCGGGAGCAAATCCAATGACCATGGAGCGCTTCAGCAGTCGCCAGCAAAGGTCGACATCATCACCTGCTACCCGAAATTGAGGGTCAAACCCTCCCACTTTTTTCAAGGCCTCTGAGCGAAATGCCATGTTGCATCCAGGGATATGTTCGGCGATCTGGTCGCTCAGCATGACGTGCGATGGACCTCCAGGAGTCATCATGACTGCTGCAGCGACGGGACCGTCTCCTCTTGGTAAAAGATTGGGACCACCCACGGCCGACCAATCGTGTTTCTCAAAGGAGGCAACAAGATAATGAAGCCACCTTGCATCCGCCTGACAATCGGCATCCGTGAAGGCAACGATAGCGCCCTTGGCTGCCTTGATGCCGGCATTACGGGCGGCGGAGAGCCCTCGGTTACTTCCAAGGTCAATGCAGGTAACGCTTGAAAATGAAGCGGCGATGGCCAGAGTGTCATCGGTGGAGCCATCGTTGATCACCAGGACCTCGTAGTTTGGGTAATCGAGTGTCTCCAGAGATTTGAGACATGCTGTCAGGGTTTTCCCGCCATTATGGGCCGCTACAATGACAGATACCAATGGAACATTTGTCAGGACCGACTGCTCCGAGTCATAATGGGATCTGAGCGCTTCAAAGGATGGCTTGGGCGTTCGATCCGCATGGGTAACGCCAAAGGCCCAATCAGAAACGATGCGACCGTCCTTGTACCACTCATCAGTGAAACTGAACACGACCGAGCCTGCACAGGCATTTTGGTCCATGACCCTGAGCTGGTCCTTCAAATAGGTGGCCTGTGCCTCTTTTCCTTCTGATAAGGTATCCATGCCGAACTCGCCTACCACCAGAGGCTTTCCGTTGGCGATGAGTTGGAGTCGTGCCAGGTAGCGGTCCAAGCAAGCAGGATCGTGCAGGTAAATGTTGAAGGTTACAAAGTCAATCTCCTTGGGTTGCAGGTATTCCGTTGGCGGGTAATTGCCATAGGTGCAAAGCACCTGCGGGTGTATCTGGTGGACTTGATCAGCCAATTCGTCGAGAAAACATGTGACTTTTTTCACACCCTGCCATCGAATCAATTCAGAGGGAATCTCATTGCCGATGCAGATGGCCATGAGGGCAGGGTGAGCTTTGAATGCCTGCAGCGTCAGGGCCATCCTCTTCCTGAGTAAACGTTGCTCGGTGGCATTTTCAAGAAACAGATGCTGTTGGTTCCAGGGAATATCTATCCAGAGTTTTAATGCCTTTTCTTCGGCAAGATCCATGAACCACATTGGGGGTACTTCGTAGACGCGGAGGGTGTTCACACCCGCATCTCGGATTTGTTCAAAATCCGCTCTGGTTTGCGCTTCAGGTGCAAAGCCCGTAGGGGTTTTCCTGTTCACTAAGGGGCCATATGCCAGTCCCCGTAAGGGCCAGTAATGGTCAGCTTGGCAGAAAAATTTTCCGTCCACGCGTACGGTATGATCGGTCTTAGTGTGCGAAAAAGCATGCATATTCAGCTTAGTCTCAGCAGTCACAATGACTCATCCATCGCTAACAGAAACGGCATGAGCGGGCAATGGTTGAATATGAAATAAGACTTTGGCCTTGAATCCACCTTGCAAAACCATCGATGCTGATGGTCAAACCAAGCAAACTATCATGATGTCTCTTGTCACTATATTGTCCTTTGTGAGTTTTACGGGCCTGGTCGGTTTTCTAACCTGGCGCATCACACGAGGAAAAAACCAAGCCACCTCGGAGAGTTATTTTTTGGCAGGCCGTTCGCTGACAGGAGGGTTCATCGCCGGATCTCTCCTGCTGACCAATCTCTCGACGGAGCAGCTGGTCGGGCTCAACGGCGCCGCCTTCAAGGACGGCATTGCTGTGATGGCGTGGGAGGTGATTGCCGGGCTTTCGTTGGTTTTCATGGCGCTCTTTTTTCTCCCCAAATACCTGCGCAGTGGGATTGCGACCGTGCCGCAGTTTCTGGAGGAGCGCTACAATGCCACCACACGTTCGATCACCAGTATTATTTTCATTCTGGCCTATGCAGGGATCCTTTTACCCATCATCCTTTACACTGGGGCCAAGGGTCTTGGCGGGATTTTGGATCTAAAGGCGTTGACAGGCATTCAGTCGGATACAGTGATCCTTACCACGACAGTATGGTTGATTGGAATCATTGGATCCATCTATGCGATCTTCGGAGGACTGCGCTCGGTGGCCGTCTCCGATACCCTCAACGGCCTTGGACTGCTGGTGGGAGGTATCCTGATCACCTACTTCGGTCTCTCTGCTGTGAGTGATCAGGGTCTCTTTGCTGCGCTGGGCGAGATGAAGACTGCACACCCGGAAAAGTTCAACTCGCTGGGGGGGCCTGATTCATCCGTGCCCTTTTCCACCCTTTTTACGGGTGTGCTCCTCCTGAATCTTTTTTACTGGTGCACGAATCAGCAAATCATCCAGCGCACTTTTGGGGCGACTTCGTTGAAGGAGGGCCAGAAGGGAGTCCTGATGGCAGGCCTTTTCAAGGTGCTGGCCCCCATCATCATTGTGTTGCCCGGGATCATTGCCTTTCACCTATACGTC
>JAAZXX010000040.1 GCA_014239995.1 Verrucomicrobiia bacterium | reverse complement strand
GATTGAGGACGAGGTCTACGATCTGGTGTTTTCAGCGCAGGTCTTTGAGCACGTTCCCAAGGTATGGGTCTGGATGAAGGAACTGGCGCGTATCACCAGAAAGGGAGGTTGTATCATCACTCTGAATCCTGTAAGCTGGCCTTATCATGAGCATCCCCAGGATTGCTGGCGTGCCTATCCGGACGGCATGCGTGCCGTGTCTGAGGATGCTGGACTGGAAGTGGTGCTTTCCAAGTGCGAGAGCATCGAGTCCCGTGGCTTGCGCAAGGTGGTGCCGGGTATTGGCATGGAATGGCAGAGTCGAAAGCGCATCCTGATTTCCAAGATGCTTGCTCCCCTCGGTTTCCCCGTTGAGGCTGCTTTTGACACCGTCACCGTGGCTCGCAAACCGGAAGCATGACACCCATGGGGGATATACGCAGTTCCACCTTTGCTCAAGGCCTTCAGTCCTGCACACAGCGGTCATGACTTCCACTTCGCGTTGTCTGCAATGGTTTTCTGAAACAGATCGTTCCTGGCATTGCCCTTTGTGCGGGCGCCTGATGCCCGAGGTTTTTCTTATCGCGATAGCTTGAAAGATCCCTGAACAATAGATTGCCAAAAAGAATCATTTTGTTTTTGCTGACTTGCAGGAAGGCACCTTCTCGCCTTCCTGACCTTTTTGAACCCTTACTCTGAACTTGGAACATGAAATCGAAACCCCTGACTTCAACAGAACTTACTCAAATGATCCACGGCCTCAACCGGCTTGCCCGGAATCTGTGGTGGACCTGGAACCAGGAGGCGCAGGAGATCTTTCACAAGCTTTCTCCCCGTACCTGGCAAAACCTCTATCACAACGCTGTTGCCGTGCTGCATGAGGTATCGGATTATGAACTTCGGACCCGCTTGCAGGAACCGGCTTTTGCCGAGGAGGTGCAGGAGGTGCTGGCCGCATTTGAGACCTACCTGAATGAACCGGCCACTTGGGCCGCGGAGCATGCCCGTGCCCTGCAGGGCAAACCCGTTGCCTACTTTTCTGCGGAGTTCGGTCTCAGCGAGACCCTGCCGATCGCCGCCGGCGGATTGGGTGTGTTGGCGGGAGACCATGCCAAGTCGGCGAGTGATCTTGGTCTGCCTTTTGTTGGTATCAGCCTTTTTTATCGGCAGGGCTATTTCATGCAGGCCATCAATGACGATAACTGGCAGACGGAGTATTACTCCATGCTCAATCCACGCAACCTTCCCATGGAGGCCGTGCTCGATGCCAAAGGGGAACAGTTGACGTGCATGGTGCAGATCGCCACCAGCCAGGTGCGGTTCAAGGTCTGGAGGGTGAATGTGGGGCGTATTCCAATCTATCTCATGGACACGGACCTACCCGAGAACGAGGAGCATTACCGTGACTTGACCCTGCGTGTCTATGGTGGTGACAGCACCACCCGTATCATGCAGGAAATATTGCTCGGAGTGGGGGGCGTTCGTCTCCTGCGTGCGCTGGATATCCAGCCTTCGGTTTTCCATATGAATGAGGGGCATGCTGCTTTTCTCACGCTTGAGTTGATGCGTGAAAAAATGGCCACCGGCTGCTCCCGGGAGGAAGCCACCGAGGCCACCGTCAATGAATGTATCTTTACCACCCACACGCCGGTGGAGGCGGGGCATGACCGGTTCAGCAGTGACCTGACCCAATACGCGGCCCAGAAGTGCACCAGCAAGTTGAAGATCTCTCATGAGGTATTCATGGACATGGGCCGGGTACGCCAGGGGGATGCTTCCGAGCCGTTCTGCATGACGGTCCTTGCATTGAAACATTCCCGTTCCGCCAATGGGGTGAGCGAGCTTCACGGCGAGATCAGTCGTCATATGTGGAAGGATCTTTATGCGGATCGCAAGGTGGAGGAGGTTCCCATCGGCCATGTCACCAACGGGGTGCACGTTGCCGGCTGGATGAAGGGTCCCCTGCGACGTTTTTTCAGGCGTCGCCTTGGCAAGCAGTGGGAAAAGGGCCTGAACACATGCGAGTTCTGGAAACGGATGGAGGACCCTGGGTTTGTATCTGACGAGGAGATCTGGGCTCTGCGTTCCCTGTTGCGCCGGGAATTGATCGAGTTCTCGCGGCGCCGCCTTCTGATGCAGAGCCACAATCTCAACCGCGAAAACTTCATCACCTATGATCACCTGCTTCATCCCGATGTCCTGACCATTGGATTTGCGAGGCGCTTTGCAACCTACAAGCGCGCCCCCCTGGTATTCCAGCAGCTGGAGCATGTCATTGAGTTGGTGAAACACAAGCAGCACCCCATCCAGTTTATCTTTGCCGGCAAGGCTCATCCGCGTGATGACGAGGGAAAACGCTTTATCCAGCACATCATTCATCTCAGTCAGCACACCGAGCTTCAAGGACACCTGGTCTTCATCGAAAACTATGATATCCACGTGGCGCGTCAGATGGTCTCGGGATGTGACATCTGGCTTAACAACCCGCGGCGTCCTTTGGAGGCTTCCGGCACCAGTGGTCAAAAAACAGCAGCCCATGGATGCCTGAACATGAGTATCATGGATGGTTGGTGGCGTGAGGCCTACGATGGTGTCAATGGTTTTGCCATCGGCCCGGATTCGCATCCCGACTCCATTGAGGAGCAGGATCGTGTGGACAGTGAAAACCTTTACCGCGTGCTCAACGATGAGGTCATCACCACCTTTTACAACCGGGATGCATTGGGTGTGCCACGCCACTGGATCCAGAAAATTCGGCGTGCCATGGCCACGATCACGCCTGAATACAACACCTGGCGCATGGTTCAGGAATACGCGCAAAAATATTACCTGCAAGACAAGTAACTTACTCGGCGAGCCCGCCGTTGCCTCTCCTGTTGAGGCTGGCGGGTCTGCCTGCACCAAGATGCCTTCTTCCCTGCAATCCATCACACCGGAGTCCCTGAAACAACAGCTTGAGGCCTGGCATGTGCCGGTCTACCGAGCAGATCAAATCCTCCGCTGGGTTTATCGCAAACAAGCAAATTCCACGGAGGAAATGTCCAATGTGCCAAAGTCACTTCGGGATCGTCTTCAGGAGGGATTCGCATGCTTTCTTCCCGAGTGCGTGCAAAAACAGGGTGGGGAAGCATCGACACAGAAATTCCTGTGGCGGTTTCATGACGGTGCCATGGTGGAGAGCGTTTTGATCCCAGCCAGTCCGGCTCTTTACGGTGAGGCCAGCGACAGGCATACCCTTTGTGTCTCCACCCAGGTGGGTTGTGCCTACGGATGTCGATTCTGTGCCAGTGGACTGGATGGGTGGAAACGTAACCTTGAGCCGGAGGAAATCGTGGGCCAGTTGCTGGCAACCGAGAGATATTTTCGGCTTGCTGATGGTGATGCACAGGCACGCAAGGTGAATAACCTGGTCATCATGGGCATGGGTGAGCCCATGGCCAATTACGAGAACCTCATGCAGGCCCTGCGGATTATCAATGCGCCATGGGGGTGCGGAATCGGGGCTCGGAAAATCACCATTTCCACCAGTGGGCTTGCCCCGCGCATTGAAGATCTGGCGAGGGAACCTTTCCAGTTCCGTTTGGCGATTTCTCTGCACGGTGCCACCGATGCTGTGAGAACCCAGATCATGCCCGTGAACCAAAAATACCCGATCCAGGTGCTGATGGATGCCTGCCAGACTTACATCCGAAAAAAAGGCAAAATGATTACCTTTGAATATATCCTGATTGAAGGAGTCAACGATGGACTGGAACAGGTGGAACCCCTTGCCGAGTGGTCACGGCGCATGCATGCCAAGGTCAACCTGATTCCCTACAACACCGTTGCGGGCCTTCCCTGGAAACGCCCCGAGGAGCCCGTGCAGGAAGCCTTCCTGGAACAGCTACTTGCCAAGGGTGTGAAGGCGACGCTGCGCCGTGAAAAGGGACATGACATTGACGCCGCATGCGGTCAGCTTCGATTGCGGGTCGAGAAAAATCTGCCGTGATGGCCAAGAGCCCGGGGTGAGCTTCCTACTGGTAAACCACTGCGGAATGAAGGTTCGGGTTGCAGGTTTTCCGCCGTCATCGACCTGGCAGGATCATGGTTGCTTCACTCCCGGTGGCACGGTCCAGAGGCATGTCTGCCTGAACGTTTTCAAGGGCGTCCTTCAACTGTCTTGCCAGCTTGGCGATTCGTTCCGGATGCTGCCCACTTAGATCTGTCGTCTCCCCGATATCATGCCGTAGATCGTAGAGCTGCCATGCCTGGTTTTCGTAGAAATAAATGGCCTTCCAATCCCCATGGCGCAGGGCGCTGTGGGGTTGATAACCGCCGCTGGGTTTTCCGGTCCACTGGTGTGGATAGTGAAAAACCAGTGGGCGCCCGCGCAGCGGGCTATCCAGTCGGGGTTCTCCCAGCAGGGCGGACGTGAAATCCATCCCATCGACCTGCCCTGCCCCGTCCTCCGGTGACCGCCCACTGGCCCAGTGGATGATACTGGGATAAAAATCCTCCACGATGACCTGGGTCTCGGAAATGGTGTTTGCGGGAATGGGAAGTCGCCGCTGGATGGGGGCAGATGGATCTGGGAGAATCCAGGAAACAATCAGTGGAATGCGCGTCCCACCTTCATAAGCCGATCCCTTGCCTTCGCGCAGGGGCCAGGTATGTGTGTTTGGCCCCTCGCCGTGGGGTGGCGCTCCGCGTGCGTGCAGGCTGAGCGTGCCGTTGTCGGAAGCGAAGATCAGGAGGGTCTCCCTGGCCACACCCAGGGACGTGGCATGGGCCATCAGCGATCCCAGAGACGCGTCCATGCCTTCCACCATGGAGGCATACCGAGCCTCTTTTTCAGGGATGTCCAACTGGGTTCCTGGGTATTTTTTCCCACGATAGTGCGGCATGAATTTTTCATGTGGCTGGATGGGGGCGTGCACCGCGTAGTGCGCCATGTAGAGGTAGAAGGGCTTGCCCGCCTCCACGGCGCTGGTCATTTCCTTCCGGGCTTCCAGGGTCAGGGCCTCGGTCAGGTGCGTGTCGCTGCCATGATAGGCCTCCAGTCCCGGGATGCCCCAGGGACGTGTGCGACCTCCCTGATCCCGGTTGCCATAGTTTTTTGTCCCATGGTAGTGGCCGGGACCTCCCGCGGCATGCCCCGCAATGTTGACCTCAAAGCCAAGGGTGAGTGGGTCGGATCCCTGCGTGTCGTAGGCACCCCAGTGGGCCTTGCCGACATGAATGGTATGGTAGCGCCATTGATCCCTCAAAACCATGGGCAGGGTGGGGTGGGCACCTGGCTGAAGGCCTTCCTTCTTCCAGTGCCTTGGGGGCAGGAGCCGTGGGGTGGATCCGGAAGTCTCTCGATGTTCATGAAGGGTCCAGTTCGTGACCCGATGGCGTGCGGCATTCTGTCCTGTCATGATGGAGGTTCGCGTGGGCGAACAGACGGCGCAGGCATAGGCCTGGGTGAAACGTCTTCCCTGATGCGCCAGGCGTTCCATGTTGGGCGTGCGAAAGTGTTGGTTCAGTGGTGTCGGTTTTTCCCAGAAGGGCACTGAGGTATCCTGCCAGCCCATGTCGTCGATGAGGAACAGGATGATGTTTGGATGATTTCCAGCCCCTGTGGACACCGTGATTGCCATGAGACAGAGCACCTGAAGGAGGCACCGGGGCGCAGACAGGAGAAAACGCTGGAGGATCGCAGACATGGTTTAAGCCTACCAAGTGCCGGCGGATGCGTCATCCGCAAAGATGACAAGGTCCTGCACAGCTCAAGGAGCGTTCAGCCATGAAAAAAGCCCCGCTAGTGCCGTGTGTAGCAGTTCCTTGGAACGTGTTACATATAGGTGGGACTGGCCCGCCGACATTCGACTTCCAGTCAAGGCTTGACGTGGGTCGACTCCTAAGGCGTGGTGTCCCGTGTTTTATATTACGGTTCAAGGATAGTATTTCATCACGAGCATAAGCAGGGCTTAAAAAATGCCGTGCGGTGCTGATGGCAAAGAGCACGCTCAGGGTCAGGCCCCGAACAAGAAAACCCTAATCCCTGGGGGATGATGAAACAAGTATTATGTGATGGAGCGCGAATCGTGTAGTGACGCCATGCATTTCCGCGGATGAAGGGATGGGATTTCGACACGACCCCTCCCAGGAAGTTTATCGTGGTCCTGACCCCAGCTTCCCCTTATGTTCCATGAGTTCCTCAAGACCCCATGGTCAAGCTTATCCAGATGAACGTCGCCTGCCTCCTCCTGGCCCTCACGGTCGGTGTGGTTGCGTGGGTGCTTTATTGGTTCCAGCGGGATAGCGTGGATGTCATGCCGATACCGGTGGTAAAGTCCGGGCAACCGCATGTTTCACTTGAGTGGGTTCCCACTCAAGTGAAATCCGGACGCAGGAAGCTGAACCTGGATACCCATCCGGGTCATGCGCCCGCCATTCAGCACTGCACGGGCTGTCACCTCTTGCCCTCACCTCAGCAGCTCCCGAGGGATGCCTGGCCCTTTGTGCTGACCTGGATGTTCAATTATCTCGGTTACACCAATATCTACGGGCCCTTTCAGAATAATGTCGAGCGATTGCTGATCCCGGCAGCCCCCGCGATGAACGAGAAGGCGTTGCAGAGCCTGGCGGAGTATTACCTTTTGTTTGCGCCTCGTTCCGGTGGTAACCGCACGCATGTCCCCACGACACCCCATCCACGGCTGCATCAATTCCTTCCGCAGGCACCACCCATGTCCATACCACCTGATGAAACCGTGACGCTGACCCACTGGGATGCGACACGTCAGGCTTTTTATGTGGGCCGAGGAACGCAACGGGCCTTGCAGGTTTTTGACCCAAGTGGCCGTATGCTGCTGAACAAGGCCTGCGCGTCGGAGCCGGTCGATGTGTCCCCTCTGTCCAATGGTTTTCGGCTGACCCTTCTGGGTGATTTCCTTGAAGACCGGCAGCAGGGAGAGGTCCTGGATGTGATGGTTTCCCAGGCAGGACAGTTGCAGTCAAGGACCCTGGTGGAGGGATATCACCGCCTTACCCAGACCATTTCAAGGGATCTGGACCTGGATGGTCATGAGGATTTGTTGTTGGTGGGTTTTGGCGCGGGTGTGGTTGGGAAGGTTTCCATTCTCTGGGGAGATGCGACAGGTACATTCTCGCGAAGCTCGGTGCTGTTGACCGATGCCGGGGCATTGAACGCAAGAATACATGACATGGACGGGGATGGTCGACTGGACATCCTGGTGCTGGTTGCCCAGCGTCACCAGGCCCTGATGCTTTTTCGCCAGTCATCGGATGGAAGTTTTACCAGGCAGATCCTGATCGAGAAGGGAGCGGGTTTTGGTTACAATTATTTTGACCTGGTGGACTGGAACCAGGATGACCTCGTGGATTTGCTCCTGGTCAACGGCAACAACATGGAAATCAGGAATGCCCCGCTCAAGCCCTATCACGGCATCAGGATTCTTCTTCAGGATCAAGGTATGGTTTTCACGGAGGCCTTGTTTCATCCCATGCATGGGGCCATGAAGGCGCTGGCTGAGGATTTTGACCTGGATGGTGACCTTGACTTGGCGGCGATTGCCTTCTACCCGGATTGGTCGCTTGAAAACCCGATCACCTTCCTCTATCTGGAGAACAGGGGGGCCGCAGGGCTGCAGGCATCCAGCCCCATGGTAGCACACTGGGGTCGCTGGTTGACCATGGGCAGCGGGGATGTGAACCGCGATGGTTACCCCGACATCCTTCTTGGGGGTGCCTACGTGAAGCACGGTGTCCACGACGACTACCGAGACCACTACGAGGCCCTTCCCCATCCATCCATGATGGTCCTGATGAATGCGGGCGAAGCCGCAAAGCGATGAGGATCCGCAGACGCCTCAGGATCAAGGTGCTTCTTGCGTGAGCGCCTTCCATGCCTCTTTCCCGATGATGGCTTGCGCATGGCGAATGGCCTCTGCCTCATCGGGTGTCTCGAGTTTTTGATAAACACCCCAGGCCTGCTTCTTCCTGCCGTAGGGATGTTCCGGTGTGGGCAATGAGCGCAGTCCAAGGAGAAGGCCGCTTTCCCCAGGATGATCCACCCAGCGATGATTGTGAAAGGCCTCAATGGTTTTCAGAGACCTCATCTTTTGCCAGGTGTAGATCAGTGCTGCGGATTGAACCTCCTGGGCATGCTCGGAGCTGATGGGTGTATGAAAGCCCTGCTCGGAGAGGATTACCCCACGGATGGAGCGACCCTGGTAGCGCATCGAGGGTCCTTGCATGAAGGCATCGAGCACCTCCAGGTTCTTGGGAGTGATCATCGGGGTATCCTCATGACGGGTCGGAAGGGTGTCTTTCCAGGTCTGGGGGTCGAACAGGCTCTGAGGGTAGGGATGGTACGCGACACCCCACTCAAAGTCCCCTTCGGTGCCTGCTGCCATGGCCAGCCACTCCAGCATGCGGCGCGGTGCATAGGTTTTCCAGCTTGGATCCGGCTCACTCATCCAGTGGTGGGTGAGGGAGATGAAGACCCGTGCGTGCGGGTTATGACGCCGGGCCAAAAGATAGACAAGACGCATGGAACGGATATAGGTATCCATGTAAACCTCCATGGGTTGGGTACCCATGTTTGTCCAGACCCATCCATAATCAACCTCATTGTGAAGGATCCAGTTGGAGATCCTGCCGTGTGGATCGCCGCTTTGTGCGTAGCGGCGGGTCAGGAAATCCACGGCAGCGGCGTAAGCCTGGGCACCCTCCGCATGGCTCAGGTTGGGCATGGCATAATGGCCCGCCCGCACTGCTTCAGGATGCCTGATGCGAGTTGCAAATTCGCTGTTTCCAAAACCCACCAGCAGGATGGCGGAAACCACCATTTCGTGCTCTGTGGCAAAACGAATCAAGCGGTCGTGTTGACGTAAAAATTGTGGGTTCACCCACCAGGAAACTCCCCCGTGTTCAAAGGTGGTCCATCCGTCCTTGGGAGAGGCATTGAGCATGTTTGAAATCAGCATGTTGACGGTGACATGGCGTACGCCAAGTTCGACCAGTTCATCGAGAATGGCATTGGCCCACACTCCTCCCATTCCCTTGAGGGATGTCGTTTTCATGGCCTTCAATGGATCGTCCGACCGTGTTTCCAGCACGGTGGGATAGCTTGGCATGGACATCAGCTTCCATCCCGATGGCGTGATGCGTCGCGCCACGGCCCAACGGGAAATCAGGCGATCCCGGGCATCCAGGAAACGCGGAACGGACAGGGTGACAGGTCCTTCGATCGTCGGTGCCACCATGGGCTGTACGGAAACAGGTTGCAGGGGTTTGGATGGACTCCAGGTGATGGGGATTTCAACCAGGTAGGTCTCGCTGTCCCAGTCCAGGTCACCCTGCACTCGCAGCTTGATCGCGTTTTCCTGGACCCTGACCTCCTCCATGATCAGGGCACGATCCGCCTGGTGATAGGCCCGGATACGTGTGGCTTCGCCTGCCTTCCGGGCACGTGCCGCGGCCGCAGCCTGCAGTGCCTTTTTTTCATGCGCCATGGGTGAGCGCAGTATGATGTTGCGGATGCCGATGCGAACCCCTGCATGCCTTCCAAGGTCCAGCCTCAACTGATGCATCTGAGGCGTCCATCGATTCCCGGATTTTTCAGGCAAATGGACCGAGAAGGGGATCCAGGATTCCGATTTCATCAAGGGGCCAGCCGTCAGCGCGTTCCTGGCCATGATGGGGGGGCCGAAAAAAATCTCCAGCTCTGAGATACCATCCGGGCAGAAATACTCGAAGGCCAGCACCCGGTCTTCAGGCCCGATGGATTCCGGGCGTACGTCTTTCAGGAAAAGGTAGGGGTCACTTCCTGAGGTGAGAAAGGCCCATGCCTCCTCCTGCGATGATTCCACGACCTTGAGCTGGTGCAGGCGTTTGAGGTCAGGCCTCAGTTCCAGCGCAGAAAGGGTGAGGGTCAGGTGGAGAAATATCCAGCACACCCGCAGACTGACGGAGGGTGAGCGGTCTGTGCCTGAACATACCATGGTCACCATCCTGCAGGTCGCATCATGTCCCCCTACATGTCTGCAAAAATCCGATTCGCTTCCTCGAGGGTTTCCTTGGAGCCGATGTCGTACCACAGACCGGGCAGTGTCCAGGTGTAGACTGGCATCCGTGGGTAAAGCCATTGGATCAGGCGTCCCGGTTGATCGGCATTATTTCCCTTGGCGACGTAGTCCTTGATCACCTGAAGGGTTTCACGGGGATAGTAGTAAAGGGCAATCCCGATGACGGTCGTGTTGGGTTGTTTTGGTTTTTCCTCAAAAGATGTGATCTGCCCCTCCATGTCCGTGTGGACTTCACTGTATTTCTTGGTGTATTCAAGCCGACCCACATCGTAGACACCCAGCACCGGTTGTTTCTTTTGAAGGCAGAATTCGGCAAATGCGGTGAGATCCTGACTGAAGAGGTTGTCACCCGCCACCACGATCACGTCCTCATCCACTGATTGGGTTTTCAAGGCGAAAACGAGGTCGCCGATGGCCCCCAGGCGATCTTCCTGGTCCATGGTTCCATCACTCAGGACGTGGATGGGTGGGCATGGATTCCCGGTGCTGTAGGTCTTGGCCCATGCCTGGAAATGGCCATAAAATTTCTCGTTCGAAATCACGGTGACATCCGTCAATCCTGGAACACCGATCAGATGATCCAGCACGTGTTCGACCATGGGTCGACCCGCCACCTCCAGCAGGGGTTTTGGGCGTGTCAATGTCAGTGGATGAAGGCGGGTGGCATATCCTGCCGCCAGAATAATCAGTTTCATAGTATGGCGTGATCTTCCTCCTTTTGAGGCAATATTTCCGGCGCGATGCGTTCCACCAGGGTCCGGCAGGCATCCAGGATCTCATGACTGGATGGCATGGACATCGTCTGGTCAGCCAAGGTCCTGGCCTCCTCTAATTTCAGGCGGCGTATCAGGAACTTGATCGTCGGAATCAGAGGTGCTGAGGTACTCAAGGCGTCAACGCCAAGGCCGAGAAGCAGGGGAACCAGTTCGGGTTCTCCCGCCATTTCACCACAGACCGTGACGCGAAGACCTTTTTCATGGGCCTCCTGAACGACTCTTCGGATGGATCGGACAATACCGGGATGGGTGGGTTCGTAGAGATGGGCAATACGGTCGTTGGTTCGATCCACCGCCAGTGAATACTGGATGAGGTCATTGGTCCCGATACTGAAAAAATCCACCCTGGATGCCAGCGCGTCGGCAATCATGACCGCCGCGGGTGTTTCAATCATGACCCCGGTCTCGATCGATGTGTCATGGGCAATGTTCTCCTGTGCCAGTTCATCCTTGCATATCTGGAGCTGTTCCAGTGCGCGATCCAGTTCCGTGAGGCTGGTGATCATCGGGAACATCACCCGAACCTTGCCGGAGGCACTGGCGCGCAGGATGGCCCTCAACTGGGTCCTGAATATTTCCTGATTGTCCATGCAGTAACGAATCCCCCGCCATCCAAGGGCCGGGTTGGACTCCGAACCGGGCTCGATAAGTGCCGATAACTTATCCGCCCCCAGGTCCAGGGTTCGGATGACCACCGGGCTTGGTTCCATTTTCTGGACCACCTCTGTGTAAACCTCTGTTTGAAGAGCTTCCTCAGGCCATGTCGTGCGGTTCAGGAACAGATATTCGGATCGAAATAATCCAACGCCTTCCCCTCCAAATGTTTCCACATCCTCCGTTTCAGAAGGCTGGTCCAAATTGGCACCGATGCTGACCTGATGACCATCCAGGGTTACAGCTGGTAAATTCCTGATCTTCTTCAGTCGCGCTTCCCGATCCTCGTGACGGCGTATGACCTGGCCGTATTCGAATAATACCTGGTCGCTTGGATTGAGGATGACAACCCCATTGTGGCCGTCGAGAAGCATGTTGCATCCATTCTCCAGGCGGTTGCTGATGTCGTGCAGGCCCACGACAGCCGGTATTTTCAGCGCACGCGCAAGGATGGCAGTGTGCGATGTTTTACTGCCAACGTCGGTGGCAAACCCGAGCACCATCTTGCGGTCAAGCATCGCCGTGGTGCTGGGCGTGAGATCGTGACCGACAATAATGCAGGGTTCATCGAGGTTGCTGAGCAGGTCCTGGTCTGCTTGCCCAACGAGGTTGCTGAGCAAGCGGTGTGAGACATCACGCAAATCGACCGCCCTCTCGCGAAGGTAGGCATCTTCCATGCTCGCCAGTGCCTGTGCGTATTTCTCCGAGACCTCCTGGTATGCGAATTCCACATTGCAATGGTCGGTCTTGATGCGTTTGGCTACCTCTGCCAGCATGGCGGGGTCATCAAGTACCATGCGATGTACTTCAAAAATGTCCGCATCGTGGGAGCCGACTCGTTCGCTGAGGCTTTGATGCATCTGTGCCAGTTGATGGCGCGTTGCGGCCATCGCGCCCTCGAGACGTCGCAGTTCCTCCTGAACCTCCTGCTCCTCAAGTGTCCGCTGGGACACATGGACGTGGCGCGTGCCCAGGACATGAACCTGTCCATGGCATACTCCGCCGGATGCCGCAACGCCTGAAAACGTGATTTCACCTCTTTCGCTCATACCTAAACACGGCTTGACCCTAACGGATGGCTCGGCCTCAGAAAATCAAATTATGGAGGCTTTGTCCGATTGACCATGGACATGAAATGTCTGCATACTTGTCCCTCATGACTCAAAAGGTTGCCCTCATCACCGGAGCCTCCCGTGGCATTGGGAGGGGCATTGGCCTGGAACTGGCCCGGATTGGTTATCATCTGGTGATCAACTATGCTGGAAACCAGGAGGCTGCCTCCCAAACCGTTCAGGACTGCATAGCCGCCGCTGCAGAGGCCGGATGTACCATCAAGGCCATTGCCGTGCAGGCGGATGTGGGTGTCGCCCAGGACCGGGTGAGACTTCTGGAAGCCACCAGGGAGGCCTTCGGGCGCATGGACCTGCTGGTCAACAACGCGGGTATTACCTCCATTGGCCGAGTCGATATGCTCGATGCCAGTGAGGAGCACTTTGATCGCCTCATGGCCGTGAACCTCAAAGGCCCCTTTTTTCTGACCCAGCAGGCTGCCAGGTGGATGATGGAACTCCTGGAGGAGGGCAGGATTGCTTCGCCGAAAATCGTGACGATTTCATCCATCAGTGCCTATACCGTTTCCACCAACCGGGCCGATTACTGCATGGCCAAGGCAGCCCTGGGCATGATGACCCAGCTCTATGCCACCCGCCTGGCAGCGTGTGGCATCTACGTCTACGAAATTTGTCCCGGTATTATCTCCTCGGACATGACGGCTCCTGTCCAGGCAAAATACGACAAGCTGATTGACGAGGGCCTGACGCCGATACCCCGCTGGGGAAAGCCCCAGGATGTCGGCAGAACGATCTCGGCGATTGCGCAGGGTTATCTTCCCTTCAGCACCGGTGAGGTCATCAATGTGGATGGTGGTTTTCACATGCGCAGGCTCTAGGGGTTCCATCTGGTTCCAATGCCCCGGGGACCGCGAACGGCAAGCACCACAGTCCTGTAAAAACAGGGGTGACTCCTTGGTTTTTTCTCTGTAACTTTGAGGTGCGGGTTGGTTTTATCGCATCAACCAGCGATGCTTTTGAATGAC
>JAAZXX010000409.1 GCA_014239995.1 Verrucomicrobiia bacterium | reverse complement strand
CTCTTGGACACAAAGGCACGCCGTGAAATCGCCTCAACGTCCTCTGGTGGGGAAGGTGCATGCATATTGTCCCCCAGTTTACATGCTTTGAGGCCCAGGACAAGGGAGGATACGGGTGGCTGAGAGCTGCAGGCATGACTGTTGCATACCCAGACCCTTGGGGCGTAGAGAGGTTCCTGGATTTCTCGGGATCCTGCTCAATCAGTTTCGGGACAAGGGCATCGATAAAGTCCTTTGCCTCCTGCAGGTGCTTGCCGGTTGCAGCGCGATAGATCTTGAGGGCCTCCATCCTTTGGCCGGACGCCAGCGCGTTGTTGGTTCGTTATTTTTCCGGCCTTGCCTTGATCTCCTCAATAAGCCACTTCGTAAAACCCAGAACGGAGTGTGGATTCGTTTCAGGTCCGACAGGGCGACCCCGTCCATCTGCGTGAGGAAACGTATTCAAATAATAGTGCATCTTTGGATGGTGTTTGGGAAGTCCCGCCGTCCAGAATCTTTGAAGCCAGTCCCGCTCCATGAACTCGTAATAAACCTTTCCTTTCCACCGTATGGGGCCGTAATAGAATATGTATTCCTTGTCCTGATCGAGCGTCCACTTCGCGCCCTTGATCACCTGTTCGGGCTTTCCCCATCCTGTCTCCAGTGGCCAGTGCCGGTTGAACTGATGACATTCGTAAGCGATTCCGTCACATTTATCCATGATAGCTTGGAAACGCTTGTCTTCGGCGAAGAAGGACGGATGTTCCACCATCTGGACCACTTTGTAGTCATCGTGTTTCAAGATGCCTTGTTGGTGTGCGTTCTTGAACATCCTGCGTATGTCATCGATATCTTTTTCGTAGAGTATGCGTGTGTCTTCCTTGAATGGTCCGGGCCTGGCATCCTTGTGGCCCCTGTGTATGGCAAGCCTGTATTCGCGTGCCATGAGGATGTGCTCCACCTGAGCACCCTTGGCTTCCCAGTGACGGATGGTCCTGGTCAGCAGGTTCTGATCCGGGTCGAGATCATCACGGGCCTCGCTAAGTCCCCAGTAGTGCTCAAGGAAGACCCGCCTGGTTTTAAAGTCGCCGTCCAGCCATCCCTTGACAATATCCAGATGATCAGCGACGAAGGGGTATTTACCTTGCTGTTCTTCAAAAGTAGGGGTGCCTGCCCAGGATCCTCCGTGCTTGTGGTCGTGGTCCAGCTCTGCGGTGCGGGGCAGGGGACGGAGCCCGACAAGGCCATGCGTTGAGCTCCCTTCCTCAGATACGGCATGAGGGAGAAGAGGTGCGAGTGTCAGGAGACAAATGACTGTGTTACAAATGGCTTTCATGACTTTGAACCAAGGTCCGAGGTGTGGTACCGGTTATCCGGTAGCGCCGCCTCGAAACAGGGTTGAGGGGTGAAGTGAAGAGTGTCATTTCGACTCGGGGCGAGTCGCCGGTTTCCACCACCGGATTGTTCGCCCAGTGGTTTGTTCCATGGCACCCGAATCAGATCCCAACGGTTTTCCATATGGCTCTAAACCCAATCCCCGATGAACTGGCTTCAGGCGATGTGGATACATGTCAGGTGTTGCTACCATGGTGAATCTATGTGTGGAAATTCTCAAATCCAGCGCCGCACCGCTTCTGCCGTATCACTGGGCTTCGTATTGAAGCAGAACCTTGCGTGCGGAGCATGTTCATGCACGAGGTTCATCAGTTTCTCAAAAAGGATGAAGTGAGTTGGAATGGCACGGACACCTGCGCCAATCATGATGCAATCGAATGGTTTCTGTTTGAGTTGGGCCAAAACGACTGACTCCGCAGTCGCGCCAAAATCGGTCAGGCAGATGTCTGCGTCGTAGCCGATCGCCTTCAGTTGTTCCTGATCGGCGTTCAATCCCGCCATCACTTTTGCGGCGGTCATGCCGGGAAAGGCGGCGTAGTCGGGATCGGAGAAATTGATCAGTGCGGGGTCCAGGCCAATCATCAGCACACTTTTCCCGGATGCTGGCTTGGGACGTTGTGTCGTGGATCGAGTTTCAGTCATCGTTTTGGGTTGAACGTTCAAATGAGGCATGGCCGAAAGCCATTGTCTTCATTGTCTTCATGGTCTTGGGTGCGCCCAGCATGGACGCTTCGTGATCAAACATAAAGTTCTAAAAGAGCTCATCAACAGGCATTAGAGTATCTTTTGTTAACTCCACAGACCCTCCCTCCCAGGAGCCCCATAGCCGGATAATGTCTTTCCGATCCCAACAGCCTTTTCATCTCCATCCAAATCAGGTGGTGATATGGTAAAGAATGAAGGGAAACCGGTGTCTGTCATTGCTTTACTTCGCGCATGCCTTGCACATTTTACATCCAATAACGGTATGTACGGATAGCCAAATTGGTAGAGCTTCAACTTCTTCGCCCTTTTGATATCAGGCAATGCTTTTGAAGCTGTGTATTGAAACGCAAGATCGCATTTTGGAGGTCAAACTGCCAACTGCCGATGGGAAGTAGGTCTGAGCCGATTCCTGAACCAATCGCCATATACATACTCAGAGTATTATTCGAAGTTTTTTTATCACATGGATTGGTCATCATACTGTCCTTTTAGGTAAAGCTAAACTGACGACCTGACGTTCACGTTGAGTTACGGCGTTAGCCCTTGCCTTCACTGCCTTGTTGGGCTTTATCGTTGAGTGGTTCAGGCATGTTCCACAGGCGTTCTCGACGCTCCTGGAGTGAAACCGAAGTCATGTCCTCGAGGAGCTTCGAAAGCGGCCGGCGTGTCGCTTCTCCCCTAATCCCCAGTGGCTGCTTGATCCCGAAGAAGAGGCAGATTGCCCTAAGGGATTCAGCACCCTCCACGATGGTCGAGCTATGGCTCCCCCATCCGCAGCCTTCGTGCGAAAGTATTCCTCCATCGAGAAATTGCCATTCAGTTGTTGATGAACTAAACGTGCCTCCTTGGTATGATCCGTCGAATTTGTAGATGCTGGTGAGAAACTTCACGTCGAAGTTATGCACCGATTGCTTCGGCGAGTATCTGGGATGATCTGAAATCCGGCGGAAGCAGTCTCCAAATTTCCACTTCGGATGACTCAAGAACTCCGCAAGGGCGGCACAGTCGATGCCGAATGGAGCTTTTTCGACTGCCTCCGGAGTGGTGGAACCCGTGCTGGATTGGTCGACAGAGTGGAAATGGAGGGTGTTGCAGTACAAACTTACTACGCTCTTGTCTGGCAACGAAATGAGCATCTTTTCTTAGTCCAATAGTTCAGATTAATGGAAAACTTTCCTACCATGCGTGCGTAAGTATGTAGATTGTTTGGCCATCGGCGGCGAAGCCTACCCAGCCAAAGCTGCGACCAAACATAGGCTTTGGCGAATACATCTCCAACTGGTCTGCTTGCTCTCTTGTTAACCACCACGAGAGGCCGTTTTTAGGAGTAAAATAGTCCCAACTTGAAATCTTCTCTCCAGCGCTTGATTTCCAGGAAGCGAGGGCAGTTTTCTCCACGACGAGTTTGGCAAAGAAGTTGTATTCAGATGGTCCCAACAGGCCTCCATACTTCTCCTCAATACACTCTGCGTCCAATATCGAACCAGGAAGGGAGATCCTCTTCTTGATTATGTCAGTCATTACAGCAACGCGCTCTGCAGAGGTCTCTCCAAATGTGTTCACAGAAGGACTGTTATCGCAGCCAGACAAGCATATTGATATGGCGAGTATTAACACCAGTTGGGTTTTCATGGTTTTTCTTTTTGTGAGGAGAAGGTCAGGCATGAGGCACGACCCACCGGAAAACTCGGTTCGATGCAGGACAAGGGTTTGAGTGACGGCGAATCATACGAAGTGGGAGCGGGTCATACTTGCGCTTCATGCGCTTATTCTGCATGACCCGTCGGATAGGAGCAGTGGAATAGTCATCCTGGTCTCAATGGATCTGGGTCACATTTTTTGTGGTCAAATTGAGAACAAAAACCCTCGATTTTTCATCAGCCATGATCAATAGATTGTGACTTTTGTCGAAGGACAGAGTCGAGATGAATACATCCTGAACATCCTTCTCCAATGCCGGGTTGTCATTTGTCTTGTAGACCCGAATCCGCCATAAGAGCTTCTTGGTTTCGGGGTGATGCGCTTCGATGAATCCACCGTTTTGGGTCCGGTCGCCCTTTGGAAAGTGGGGCACAGAGAAGACTGCGTCCTCAGTTTTAATGACCGGAACTTCCTGTGGCGCATTTCTTTTAGCCATTGCGCTTGTCGC
>JAAZXX010000408.1 GCA_014239995.1 Verrucomicrobiia bacterium | reverse complement strand
ACTTTGATGAGGCGGGGATATCCTGAGTCTGTCATGGTGTTGGGACCGAAAAACGTGCCGACAAAGACCGTATTGTCGTCGATCCAACTTACTCTTGACTTAGCCTCCGGTAATTGAAATCCCCCCGGAACAAAGTTTTTTGTCTGGGTGTCGAATTCCCTGATGACGGTGGCATCGGCTCCTCCCCTTGAGAGGCGGAGGAGGCATCGGTCGAAATCTGGATAACGCATGGTGGCTCCCTTCCAGACCCAGTTTTCGTTCTCTGCTCGGGATAAGGCATCCAGATCCAGGAGTGTTTCCCATGAGGGAGTTTCGCGCAGGTATTCCTCCATCGTGGTACGACGCCACAGTCCCTTGGGGTGGTCCTCATCACGCCAGAAATTATAAAGAGCTGATCCATAAAGCGTGACGCCGGGGATGCGTTCTTTGGAGTCGAGTGCGGCAAGTAACCGAGCCTGTAGACCCTCGAAATTGTTTTCCGAAGATAGTTCCCGGATGGTTGCTGCGTTGAGAGCCCTGGCCCAGTTCAGGGCTTTTTCATCTTCAACCTGCTCAAGCCATTGATAGGGATCGTGATCTGGCGTGCTCATGAGATCAGGATGATGTGCCTTCTGGTAGCTTGCATCAAGCGCTAATAATGATCCCGTGTCAGGTTCCTGACGAGGGTGTTCTTCCGGGCTCGTGATCCTTGGAAAAAATTAACTGGGAAAGGATCCATGGGTTCAAAATTTCTTCATAGAAAGTTTACATACAAAAAGCCTAGATAGAAAAATGATTGGATAGGCTAGGCTATATGACTTTGAATTCCACACCAGCCTTCTGTTGCAGGCGTCTGAGTAACTGATCCCCCATGGCCGAAGCAGGAGTTAAAAACCCTCCTCCTGCCGTCAAGTTATCAACAGCGAGGCAAACAGCTGCTTCTGCGAGCATCTTGGAGGTCGAACCATAGCCTGGGTCTTGATCACCGGTGACGCTGACACGAATGTTCTTCAATGCATCTGAGGGATGCTTGCCAAGCAATTGGATATTGAAATGACCCTGCTTGCGAGCCTGTTCAGATGGTCCTTCGCCGGGGACCGGTAACACCTTTTTCATTAAAGCACGCGTAGGGCCCAAAGCAGCCAGAAATCCCGTTAATCCGGTAAACAATACAAGCAATAAGGCCTTTATATAACCCCTCGCACCTGTTCCGGTAAGCATTGCTTCACTATATCGGAATTCCCTGCCGTAGGCATAATTCAACAATGCATTGCTCCGTCTGACGACTCGGGTATTGATACCCGCCATTATGAAAGGTCCAGTCCATTGCGCAAAATCAGTATCATAAACGGCACCCATCTGGTCATTGCCGTCCAGACCGCGAGGCTGGTTTACCGGGTTAAGGGCATAAGGATCCTGCATTGTTTTAAAAATCGATGCGTCCGTTTTCGCTTCGTCCATCATATGCATCACACTGGCGACGGTTCCACCACTGACCCCACCGGCACTGGATACCACACGATACTTCACCTCGGAGGCCTGCACCGCATACATTTCTGATATACGTTGCTGCAGGAAAAATACCCCCATATCTGAAGGGATACTGTCGAAACCGCAGGTATGAACTATTGTTGCACCTGATCTCTCTGCCTCGATTTGATGCTGATCTATCATCTTCCGCATCCAGGGGGTCTCACCCGTTAAATCACAACAGTGAGTGCCGTATTTGACACAGGCCTCTACCATGATCGAGCCGTATAAAGCATAGGGCCCAACCGTCGTACAAATCACCTGGGTTTTCTGGGCGAGTTGGTGAATAGAATCTGGCTCATTGACATCAGCGAGGTATTGCGGCAGTTCCTGTGAGGGAGAAATCACAGCCGCTAAGGACGCGAGCTTATCTGCACTTCGCCCGGCAATCGCCCATTTCAAACCCTGGCCAACACCATAACTTTCTGCAAGATATTCAGCTACCAAACGACCAGTAAAACCCGTTGCACCCCACACTATCACGTCATATTCACGATTTAGGTCACTCATTTTCCTTCCTTATTCGATGTATATTTCCACGCCTGAATATGGCAAAATAGCCAGTATATCGAGACGGCTCGAGCCAACAGACAGGTTACCGTTGGCTCCAGGTAGACCCAACGGTAACCTGTCTGTGCCAGGATCTATTTTTTATGACTCACCCGGATCGACATTTACTTTCAATGACACAATACCCAATCTGACTTCCTTTATCCCCAAAAAACTGGCATGGTTGCCGGTGTCCTGGACAAACCCTGCTTTTCTACTTCACAAGGACCGATATGCTGCTTTTAGATCTTTTGAACAATGGAACCTACGGACTCTCTGGATGAATTGTTGACGTGTCGACTTGGGGCAGGGCGGCGTCCTGTCATGCCTTGCACGCTCGTTATCTTCGGGGCCAGTGGCGACCTGACACGGCGTAAGCTGATACCGGCTCTTTTCCATTTATTCAGCGAAAAACAGCTCCCTAATCCATTTCGCATCATTGGTTTCGCCCGTCGCGATAAAACGGACACCTCGTGGCGTGAGGAGTTGTTTGCAAACCTTGAGCAGTTTTCCAGAACCAAACCGGTTGACAAGGAAACATGGACAGCTTTCGCGAGGAATATTTCCTATCACCGTGGTGATTTGACCGATGGGTCTTCCTATCGGTCTCTCAAGGGTTTGATTACCAGTTCCGGGGACCCTCATCTGCGGGCTAATCTTCTATTCTATCTTGCTGTTTCTCCAAGTCAGTTTGCGGGGACAGTCAAACACCTCAGTGATACAGGACTCTTGACTAAGAATGAAGGGGATGCACATTGGCAGCGCATTGTTGTTGAAAAACCATTTGGCCATGATGGTGCATCCGCTCATTTGCTGAATGCATCATTAACCCACCATGCTCACGAAAAGCAGATCTATCGGATAGATCATTATCTAGGCAAGGAAACCGTGCAGAACATCCTCGTGTTTCGATTTTCGAATGCCATTTTCGAGGAGCTCTGGACTCGGCGTTCGATTGATCACATCCAGATAACCGTTAGTGAGCAAGGCGGGGTAGGGTCCCGTGGTGGGTATTATGAGGAGGCTGGAGCATTGCGCGACATGGTTCAAAACCACCTTCTTCAGGTTCTTTCCCTGATTGCCATGGAACCCCCTGTCACTCTTGAAGACGAGTCGATTCGGGATGAAAAAGTCAAGCTTCTTCAGAGTATACGCCCCATGCGGGAAGAGGATGTTGTTCAGAGTGCCGTGCGAGGCCAATATTTTGCGGGGATCGTCAATGGTAAAATGCAGACTGCTTATCGACAGGAAAATAAGGTCTCTCCCACTTCCAATGTGGAAACCTATGTCGGTCTTAAATTGTTTGTCGACAATTGGCGCTGGTCCGAAGTTCCATTTTATCTCCGCACCGGAAAGAATCTACCCCTGAGTGCCAGCGAAGTTCGGATTCAGTTTCGTCCTGTGCCAAATGTTCTTTTTGCGGCCCAGTGTCATCATGACCTTGAACCCAATGCAATCACTCTTCGCTTACAGCCCAATGAGGGTATTCATCTTCAATTTCACGGTAAAATACCAGGAAACTCGATGGAGTTGCGACCGGTTCGCATGCGTTTTGGCTATGATACGGAGTTTGGCGCCCATACAGCTGAGGCATATGAACGCCTTTTGCTGGAAGCCCTGGCGGGCGATGCTACCCTTTTCATTCGCCGTGACGAAGTGGAAGCGGCTTGGAAAGTTGTTGATCCCATCAGGCAATGCTGGACGGCTGATCCTTTGAGTAACCGTGAATTCTATGCCGCGGGAACATGGGGGCCGGAAGCTTCAGATGATTTACTTGGAGGTTCAGGTCATGTCTGGCGGAACCCTGCATCGTATCCATAAAGCTCATGCAACTTGGTCAATATGAGCTGCGGCAATTCGGGGATCCTTCTGGGCTTGCTTCTATGGCTGCCTCGGACTGGGTGGAATGGATGAGAGAACCGAGCGAAGCCACATACATGCATGTGGCCCTTTCCGGGGGACGCATTTCAATTCCGTTTTTGAGGGCGGCAGGTGGGTTGCTCCGGTGTTCCCCCGAACTCCTCAAGCCATTAAATGTATTCTGGGCTGATGAACGCTGTGTACCACCGGATCATCCTGACAGTAATTATGGTAACTTTTGGAAAACCATCTCACAAGTCATGGGTATCAATGTGATGCATACCTTTCGTTTTCGAGGTGAGGATACCCCT
>JAAZXX010000407.1 GCA_014239995.1 Verrucomicrobiia bacterium | reverse complement strand
ACTTTCGGGCCGGAGGGAAAGGTGCTCGGCATCGCCTCTGCCGATGGGAATGGATACCTCTATGAACTACAGAGTCGGACTCTTCGCGAACTCAGTGGACACAGAAGTGAGGTAAACGACCTGCGTTTTGCGCCAGGTATCCTTTTTGGCCCCATCCCGTTTCAAGCCAACCGAAAGCGACAACATCGGGGGATTGCTGCAAACCGCATTAAAGTAGGAAAAGGGCGCAAGGTTATACTTACCGTTTCCATGATCACTCAAAACCCATGCAATCGGACGGGGAATGATGGTCTGAGTCATGGTGTGATATACCTGACTTGGATTCAGTTGGTCGAAATCAATGTTCATCTCTTTGGTCTATCGCTACGGAGTCGAAGTCAAAAAAAAACCCTTTGGAAATCCAAAGGGTTTCTGAAATTTTCTAGGCTGACAAAATCTTAGCTACCACCGCCTTTGACGGGGGAGATGAAGAAGGAGTTGGGCTGAACCACCACAGGCACAGGTGCAGGGATTGGCGCTGCGCCAGGCACAACAACAACTTCTTGAACTACCTGCTCGATTGCAGCCATTTCAGGGGCTGGAATCGGGACAAAACCGCCGGTTTCAGTGCTGAACTGGTTACCACTGGTACCCCGTGCACTCCTGACCACACCATCACGCGTGTAGACGATGGAACCCGCACCCCCAACAAAACTCACTTCAGTGGGTGTGCAAATATTGAATTCCGATGCCTCCTCAGAGGCATCTATACCGACGGTGCCGGTAGGGATCTTGACCTCAAACTTCGAGAGTCCGGAGGTAAACCTGTTGACAACCCCAGTGACACACCCGTCGCGCAGGGTAAGCAGGGTGTCGGTTGTGACGCCATCACCCGTCTCAGTGCTGTTGGCACGGTTGATGATAAGGGTGGTATCTGGTCCAATCTTGATTCTTCCAACATCGCCCAAAACGATGACGGCACTGCCAGAACTGCCTGTAGAAAGGACAGAACCAGGGCCAATCTCAGATTCATCCGAAAGAGCCGCTGCTCCATCGCCATTGTCAATCGTGGCGCCCCCGTCGATACTCGCGACCGAGAGACTGCCGGAATCCGCACGCGCTGAACCACCAACTCCTGACAGGAGCAGCGCAACGGCTGCCACAAGGAGTGAAGATATAATACCAGTCTTGTTGTTCATAATTGCTCCAATAAATCCAAATTAAATACGATACACACCATCATGCAATTCCAGTGAGAATTGTCAATCAGAATCCATTGCGACATACGAGCAAGTGGAACCTTCTGGACCCCTTTTCCACCTCTACCTCAAATGCCGATCAGCAAAATCCATGTAACACTTCCAATCAAAAGGCAAGACGTTATGTCTACCGTCACGGACATGATACCCAATTGCATTTCCGACGGACCGATTGAGCTCCGGCATTTCAAGGCCTGATATACCCCTCTTACCCAACAACCGGTAGACCGGATCGGCATGTAACCCTGATAAAAATTCTCCCTTGGGATCTGCCCATCGATCCTCAACAGCACTAGCAATATAAACAGGACGAGGTGCGATCAAGGCAATCAGCTGATGCTGATCAAAAGGCAATAAAGCTTCACGTTCATTATAGGTGCCAAAATGCCCACAAAACCAGTGTGGAAAAGAGGTATTTATTCTCCTAACCGTTTCACCATAAGCACGTTTACTCAGGGCTGCACCTCCGCAACCGGAGTTATTGGAGACCACAATGGCAAAACGAGCATCGTTGGCCCCCGCCCAGAGGGCAGCCTTTCCCAGCCGGGAATGCCCCATCACAGCCACCCTGTCGTGATCAACCTGTACATCTGTCACCAGATAATCCATGATTCGGCTCAAGCCCCAAGCCCAGGCAGCAACAGATCCCCATTGGTGCGGCTCAGGCGCGCGCTGGGATTCACGAAAGAACATGGGGTGCACACCATTTTGCCAACCATCATCAAAGTCTGGGTCGATATCACCGTAATAGGCTGTTGCTAAACCATATCCTCGCTCGAGCATCATCTGCACAGGCCAACGGTCTGCATTGGAACCTCGGGAAGCGGAAGTGGCACGATGCTCCCGGATACCCTTGGTGGAATCATTGCGCATCCAAGCATCGGATAAGGTAATTTCAGGATCATGACTGATCGAATGATTGCCGAAGAAGTTGAAGCCCAGGAAAACAGGCGAAACCTCCTTTGCCTTTGCCGGCAAATACAAGAGGACATTTAAGTCCACACCCTGGTCGGTTTCATGGCGCTTCAAGTGAATTGTAACTTCCTTGCGCCGAGCCAATCCCCCGAGGGCATCTGTTTGGTCGGAAACCACGGAAAAATGCATTTTTTCCGGACGCCCGGGTGCTTCTCCATACATCTGGGCGGTCATCTGATCGAGGATTTCAGGCCGACGCAGACCATACCAGGCCGAGGCGGAGTGCACAGGCCTGCCGTCTGACATGACCAGGGGATCGGACAAGCGATAACCAGGGACCTTCGCTTCATCATAGTTGATGACCAGTGGTTGAGCGCTGGAATCCATGGCCACAACACTCACAATAAGGCCAATCAAGCCCAACTTCTGGAAGGGACAGTCACGTAACATGGTAAACGAATATAGAGCCGAACCAGGACGGTGGCAAGATCAGGGAATCACCAAGAGGGCTGGCTCTGCTACTCAGGGAAGGGCTCAGCGAGAAAAAACCAGAAACGAGCAACCACACAAGGCCCATTGGTTGCCATGGTGGCATTTCTCCACCGTCGAAATAGCAAGTCGCAGCGACGTTCCATGGCGGTGAACCCTGAATCAAGGCAAACCTCAACGAGGTGCGTCCTTGAACTACTCACGCCCAGATGGTAAACATTCCATAAAGACCTTGTCACGATGACATTTCACCATACCAAAGCCTTCAGTCATACGTCCTTGCTGAGCCTTATCGCCTGCATTCCAATTGCACTTGGGCAAACTCCCCCGCCCAAGCCTGTCACGGCCTATGAACCAAGTCCGCAAGCGATGGAAGCAGCGGCAAGTCTGACGGTGGCAAAAGGATTTGAACTGAGTATCTACGCATCTGAACCCCTGTTGGCTAACCCTGTCAGCATTCATTTTGACGCACTGGGTCGTTGTTATGTGGTGGAAACACATCGACGCCGCACATCCGTTTACGACATTCGCAACTTTCCTGAGTGGTTGAACTCGGATTTTTCCTTCGAAACCGTGAAGGATCGAGCACAGTTTTTTAAAAAAAACTTATCCGCAGGAAATGCAGCCATCCCGAAAAAATTTATCGTGGATCGCAACCAGGATGGCATTTTCGACTGGAAGGATCTGGAAGTGGAATCAGAGCGGATCGTACGTATTGAGGACACCAATGGAGATGGCAGGGCGGATTTGTCCAAAGTGTACGCCGACGGATTTAATTCCCTGGTCTCTGGAGTGGCTGCAGGAGTGTATGCACGAGGGAACAAGGTCTGGTTCACCTGCATTCCAGATCTGTGGATGCTCACCGATACTGACGAGGATGGAAATGCCGACCAGAGAAAAGCACTGCACCACGGCTTTGGAGTGCACATCGCCTTCGGAGGCCATGACATGCACGGTTTGATTATGGGACCGGATGGAAGGCTGTATTTTTCCATCGCCGACCGAGGTACGCATGTTGAAAAAGATGGCAAAACGCTGGTCAGTCTACCTCATACAGGAGCCGTTTTCCGCTGCAAACCGGACGGCTCTGATCTGGAAGTTTTCGCAACGGGTCTCCGTAATCCACAGGAGCTGGCTTTTGATGCGGAGGGAAACCTTTGGACAGTAGACAACAACGGGGACGGGGGTGACAAAGCCCGGCTGGCCTATCTGGTTGAAGGAGGGGACAGCGGCTGGCATATCGGCTGGCAATGGTTACCCGGCATGGGCGCGTGGAACGCAGAGAACCTTTGGAAAACGCGCGAGGAAAATAGCGGTGAGTATCTCATTCCGCCGGTTGCCCACATCGGTCACGGTCCTGCAGGCTTTGCATACTACCCGGGATCAGGCATGCCGGACCGGTTCAAGGACCACTTTTTTCTAGCTGATTTTCCGGGAGGCATTCGTTTTTTCAAGGTCGATCCAGCCGGGGCTGGATTCAGACTGTCCAGAGGTTCAACACAGCTGGAGAACAATGACCGTCATACGCTGGAGGGCAAACTTCTTTGGGGACTTTCGCCTGTCGACGTTACTTTTGGTCCTCGTCCTGG
>JAAZXX010000406.1 GCA_014239995.1 Verrucomicrobiia bacterium | reverse complement strand
GTTCACTGCGGGCTCTGCCTTGCCTCCTGTCCCACTTATCTTGAGACGGGAAACGAGAATGATTCGCCACGGGGGCGTATCTACCTCATGCGCATGCTTCAGCAGGAACGGCTATCGCTCCACACAACCGTGACACCGGTGGAGCATATAGATCGCTGTCTTGGTTGCCGTGCCTGTGAGACAGCGTGCCCAAGTGGTGTTGCGTATGGAGCACTTCTGGAACATACCCGTGATCACATCGAAAGAAACCTGCGTCGTCCCTTTTTGCAGCGTATCCTCAGGAACTGGTTGATCGAGGGGATTTTCCCCTATCCTTCGCGTTTTAGAATGGCCGTGATGCCCGCCATCTGGTTGAAAAAGATGGGTGTGGAGCACCTGCTTCCAGGCTTTCTCAGGGAATCCCTCTCACTGATCCCAGACCGTATCCAGGCACGTCCTCTGCCAGGGAGCTTGACTCAGCGTGAGCGGCCATCCAAAGGTCGTGTGGGGCTTTTAACAGGATGTGTCATGCCGGTTTTATTCAATGGAACCCATCACGCGACCATCCGTCTGGTCGAACGCCTGGGCTTTGACCTGGTGATTCCCGGTGAACAGGTTTGCTGCGGTGCCTTGTTTGCGCATAGTGGTAAACTGGACATGGCAAAGAGGATGGCACGTCAAAATATCGAGGCCTTTGCCGCAGCCGATTGTGATGTGATTCTGGTCAATGCCGCAGGTTGTGGAGCCATGCTCAAGGAATATCAATCACTGTTTTCCGGAGATACAAAGCAGGAGGAAAGCGCCAGGCTTTTGAGCGCCAATGTACGTGATTTTTCCGAATGGATCCACGAGCTTGCCTTTGAGTATTTGGGCGAACTTCTGAAGAAACGGCAGGGGACTCCTGCTGAGGCTCCGGATTCGGATCCTTTCCATCTGCTGAATGTCCCGACCACTTTTCATGATGCCTGTCACTTGGCGCATGCACAAGGGATCACCCGGGAGCCAAGGGAACTGGTGCAGGCTGTCGCGGGTGACCTGTATGCCGAGTTGCCTGAAGCAGATATCTGCTGCGGCAGTGCTGGAAGTTATAATCTAACGGAACCCCAGATGGCAAAGCGGCTGCAGGCACGTAAGATACAGCATATCGAAAGGACCAATGCCCGTATCGTGGTGACCACCAACCCTGGGTGCATCCTGCAAATGGAGGCGGGGCTGCGGAAACGTGGATTAGACCAAGTCAAGGTCATGCATCTCGCCGATTATCTGCTCCAGGCGATCGAGGAACTTGAAGGTGTCAAGACTCAGTGAACCCTTGATGATATTTGTTCCCGCAAGCTGAAAATATGCTGCTGAATGGTAGCAAGTGACAGGCCCATGGGCTCTCCATTGGTGTCGCTTCGTCAGCGTGGATCCTGTTGAGCTTTGCCTTTGTATTTTCATAGCCGCTGCGATGCCCTTGAAGACTGGGACTTGGTTCCATCGTGCTGGTTCCATGCAGCAGGTAAGAAATAAGGTTCGATTCCATCCCTGTCCATGCATCATAGTCATCTCATGTCTTTGACAACATCTACGATCAAGTCTGCCAACGGATCCTCCAAATACTGGATGGTGGTGTTGCACGGTCTCGGTGACAGCATGGAGGGTTACCAGTGGATGCCTGAAAAAATGGCACTGCCATGGATGAACTATCTTTTGGTGAATGCTCCTGAGGCATACTATACAGGTTATTCGTGGTTCGATATTGAGGGGAATCACGATCCTGGTGTTCAGGCAAGTAGAACGCAACTATTCACGACACTTGACCAATTCCGGGAGGAACAGGAGGTGGATTCAAAGTGCCTGTTTGTGTTCGGTTTTTCGCAAGGTTGCGTGATGACCGTTGAAACAGGCTTCAGATACCCTCATTCCCTTGCCGGATGCATCGGTGTTTCGGGTTTTATACACCGCCTTGAATCCCTGTTCCTGGAGGCAAGCCCACATGCCAAGGAACAGCACTTTCTTTTGACCCATGGTTCCTATGATCCATTAATCCCAGCTCAACCTGTCGGGGACCAGGTTGAGCAAATGAAGCAAAAGGGCTTTGCCTGCGAATGGCAGATTTATCCCAAGGAACATACGATCTACGGGGATGTGGAAATTCAATGCTTTCGGGACTTCCTCGAACGCAGGAAAGAGGCGATCGAGACCTCTCAGAATTGAATCGAAGATCGTTTTCAGGCATGCAATGGAATAGTCAGCGAAAAAGGGTGGCGTACTGGGTTGTTTGTTTTCTGATGCTCACAACGCTTCGTGCCTGGGGTGGACTTCCGAACATTCAACGTTTCGAGCCTGCAGCAGGGGAACCTGGAATGTCTGTTCGCATCATCGGGACAGGATTCCAGAATGTCACTTCGGTGATGTTTGGGATCGCTGAAGCCGTGTTTGAATTACATTCAGACACCCTGGTTGAGGCCATTATACCAAATCCGGCTACTTCAGGACCCATCACCGTCAGCACAGATCGAGGATTCGGGGCAAGTGATACCTTTTTTCAGGTAGCTCCACGTATTGATACATTTGTTCCAACTTATGGGAAACCTGGAGATCGAATCATCCTACATGGGCATAATTTTTCAGGAACCAGTGATGTTCTCGTTGGGGGAGTGACGGCGGTCTTTGAAATCGTGGCTCAAACACAAATGACATTGGTGGTGCCGCAAGGGCTTGCCAATGGGGTCATCGAGTTGATTTCTTCTGCGGGCCGCACGGCATCACGAGAGGTTTTTCAGACCATCGGTCCTGGCCCCCTCATTTTGGATATGGAGCCTTCCATGGCTTCAGTGGGTGATCTGGTTTCTATCCGTGGTGTACAATTTGACGAGGCCTCAACGGTGCTTTTCACTGGTGCCATCCCTGCATCGTTCAGTCAGGTGGCGGATACACAGATACTTGCACGTGTGCCCGAGAATGCCATTTCCGGACCCATCACCATTACAACCCCGTTGGGCATGGGGCAGAGCCTGGTGGATTTTCTTGTGATCGGCGCAGGTCCATTTATTTCCGACCTTCAGCCACGCGAGGTTGAGTCTGGCCAACAAGTGGTTGTGACGGGAGTGAACCTCAGTCGGGTGACAGCCTTGTCAGTGGGTGGTGTGATTGCCTCCTTTGAAGTGGTGGCAGATGGTCAACTGATGTTTGTGCTGCCCCCGGAGGCGAACTCGGGCACTCTTCGTTTTGCATATGACGGTGGCATATATATCCTTGAGGACGCGATCGACCTGATCGGGCCAGGTCCCGTGATTAAATCCTTCACGCCCACGCGTGGGGTCGCCGGAACCATTGTTCAATTGCAGGGGGATCATTTTTCTCTATTGACCACTGTCTTGTTTGGAACACAGGAAGCGGAATACGAGATCATCGCAGAATCCCAGATGATCGTAACGATTCCTGAAGGAGTCGAGAGTTCCCACTTCACGCTTCGATCCCCACATGGAGAGATCATTTCCGATACCGTGTTTTCCGTCCAGGCACCGGCTCCCATTCTTGTGTCCTTTGAGCCATCTTTTGGTGGGGTTGGATCACAGGTTCAGATACATGGCGAATATCTCAATCATGTTGAAAAAGTCTTTTTTGGCTCCACGGAAGGCACCTTTGAGGTCGTTGCCGATTCACAGATGCACCTTACGGTGCCAGAGGGCGCCCGCACATCGAGAATCCGGCTTCAGTCGGGCGTGGATACCTTTGTTGCTGATACACTCTTCTACCTGCCCGTGACTCTGGATGCGATGGTGCCTGACAAGGCTGTTCCAGGAAGTTTGATCATCATCCATGGCACCAATCTTGAAGACACCCAGTATGTCCGATTTGGAGGCGAGGAAGCCGATCTCGTGGTGGTGGGGCAGGATTATCTCGAGGTTGAGGTTCCAGGTGATGCGTTAAGTGGAAACGTGGTAGTGACCACGCCTGCAGGCTCCTTGGCGGTGCCTGGCACCTTTGGAATGTTGCCAACAGTGGAAACCGTTATCCCCCTTGCTGGACCGGTTGGCTCGGTGATAAGGGTGAATGGCAGGGGATTGCATGAAACCCATACGGTCCAGATTGGTTCCGTAACGGTTCCCTTTGAGATCCTCGGTCCAGCATCCCTGGCAATCTCTATTCCTTTCCAGGCGACAGGGGGCAACATTACGGTGATCAATCCGCAGGGGCGATCTGTGTCCGAGGCTTTCTTTCAAGTCAGACATGCCGCAGAACTTGGTCTCGAGGTCGTATTGGAAGATGA
>JAAZXX010000405.1 GCA_014239995.1 Verrucomicrobiia bacterium | reverse complement strand
AATGAAACACCTCCTACTCACAACAATCGCAGCCGTTTTATTTATCAATTCTATTTGTGCTGAATCAATCACGCCGAAGATACCGAGAACATTACTTATTAGTCACAAGCACATCAATAATATGCAATCGGGAACCCGCCATCCAGTCTACTGCCCTGATTGAATGATGGACCGCATGAAACCTCCACAATAACGGCATTCTATGGAAGGCGCGATGAGCAGAATACTGGAAAAGATCCGTAACCAGCAGAGCCAAGGGCAGTTCTATGAGGAATGGCAGGGCTTGAACAAAATGGTGTAGACCTTCCAAATGTAGGCTGCCGAAGTAGTAGCTTGCGGGTGCCTGAACTGAAACCGCAGTCATTTGGATCAAAAGATGCCCGAATGCAAAATAAATCAGATCAGTTTTCCATTCTTCGTGAAACTTTGACTGGTTTGTTCGCTTTGGAAAAAAAAGTTCCACTGGAATGAAAATCAACGCCAAGACCAACAAGTCCAACAAAAGCCAGTCCAAGCTTACATAAAAACCAAGATCATTGAATTGCTTTATTTCAACAGTAGCACCGCCCATCAAGATGGAAAGTCCGCTGATAACTGTAGCCAACAACGAAGGGATCTTGCTTTTGCAGAGGATCAAGCTAACCAACGCAAACAGGAATGAAAACAACAGGCACATCAGCAGAACGCCGCGCAGTATTTCCACTGGATAATTGTGGCGATATTCAGGAGTTGTCAGGATCTCTGGAAATAAAAAACACAAAACACCACAAAATGAAATCACCGCAAAAAAAATGGAGAGATAGCCACTAATGTAACCCTCCCCAACCTTAAGGCGGTCATGGCTATTACCCATTTTTTTGTTTGGCCTGGAATGCTTCTTCACCATTATTCGACTTTATTCCGGTAATCAGGGTTCCCTATACCCTCAGTTTTCAATGCTTCAGGTGTCTTGCCGCCTTGTTTGGAAAGGAGGCAGGTAATTTTGGTTCTGAGTATTGGCCTCATCTGGCGGGGTGACCAGTCGTCTACTTTTTGGCCCAAGTTGCGTAGGAGGTTTGATGTAAAATACCATGGAGTGATAGCCCTGCAAGATTCTTTCGGGAAGGCAGCCGCAGGATGAAGCATTTCGAACCGTTGTGACCTGCCTTTTTTTTAAGCCGATGCAGGGCAAACGAAAATTGAAGTAAAGAATGGCGACCCTACGGGGACTTGAACCCCGGTTACCGCCGTGAAAGGGCGGTGTCCTAACCACTAGACGATAGGGTCACCTAACGGGGGCCTATCATAAGAAAACCGTTTTTGGTGTCACGCGAAAAAAAAGGTTTTTTGGTTCATTGCATTTTTCATGCAAACCTGCACAGAAAGAATCGCTTCAGCGACTCAGATGGATCGGGCTGGGTCAAAAGACCGCGTATCGGGTGTGGAAAAATAAAAAATGGGTCGTTTTTGAAGATTTTTAATGAAAACGAACCATAATTCAGCTATGGAATGAGGGCTTTTATGGACGCAACAGCTGATATTGGATTGATTGGATTGGCAGTGATGGGACAAAATCTCGTCCTGAACATGAACGACCACGGCTTCGTGGTATCTGTCTTCAACCGGACTGTCTCGAAGGTCGATGACTTCCTGGCCAACGAGGCCAAGGGAACACAGATCATCGGTGCGCATAGCATCGAGGCATTTGTGAGCCAGCTCAAAAGACCCCGCCGGGTCATGCTGCTGGTCAAAGCAGGCCAGCCTGTGGATGACTTCATTGAACAGCTGTTACCTCACCTTGAGGCTGGCGATATCATCATTGACGGTGGTAATTCGCTTTATCAGGACAGCATGCGTCGCACCGCGTACCTTGAGTCCAAAGGGATGCTCTTTATTGGAACAGGTGTAAGTGGCGGTGAAGAAGGCGCCAGAAGGGGCCCTTCGATCATGCCTGGTGGCTCCAAGTCAGCTTGGCCCCACGTGCAGGACATCTTTCAAAGCATTTCAGCCAAGGTGGATGATGGCGCCCCATGCTGTGACTGGGTAGGTGATGGGGGCGCAGGTCACTACGTCAAGATGGTTCATAACGGCATCGAATACGGAGACATGCAGCTGATCTGCGAGGCCTATCAATTGATGTCGGTCGGCTTGGGCATGACGGCCGAAGAAATGCATCCTGTGTTTGAAGAATGGAACAATGGAGTCTTGGATTCCTACCTTGTGGAAATCACGCGCGACATTCTGGGATACAAGGACGAAGATGGATCTCCTTTGGTGGACAAGATTCTCGATACCGCAGGTCAAAAGGGTACAGGAAAATGGACTGTCATTTCATCCGCTGATCTGGGCATGCCGATCACCTTGATCGCCGAGGCAGTTTACAGCCGATGCGTTTCCGCAATGAAGGAAGAACGCGTGGCGGCAGCCAAAAAACTGCGAGGTCCCAAACCCATCATCAAGACAGATCGCACCAAATTCATTGAAGATATCCGTCAGGCACTCTACGCATCGAAGATTGTTTCCTACGCACAAGGCTACATGCTTTTGCGAGCTGCCGCCAAGGAATACGGTTGGAAGCTCAACTACGGTGGCATCGCGCTCATGTGGCGAGGGGGATGCATCATTCGGAGTCAGTTTCTAGGGAAGATCAAGGAAGCCTATGAAAAACGTCCACGACTGGCAAACCTGATGCTCGATCCATACTTCAAGAAGGAGATCAAATCCTCCCAACGTGGATGGAGGAATGTCATCGCCACGGCGGTCAAGAAGGGTATCCCGGTCCCAGCTTTCTCAACAGCACTGAGTTTTTACGACAGTTACCGCTCGGAAAGGCTGCCCGCCAACCTACTGCAAGCCCAGAGGGATTATTTCGGTGCACATACCTACGAGCGTATCGATCGACCACGCGGAGAGTTTTTCCACACGAACTGGACGGGCACCGGTGGACGGGTTTCGTCCTCGACTTACAACGTTTGAACACCGACAAACATTTTAACATAGAATGGGGGGCAGGCGTATTACCTGCCCCCCATTTTAAAAAAACCGCAGAAGTGGCGGCCTTACATTAAATCTCCTATGATGTCCTGCGAGGAATCTCCCAATGCAACAGCATTGAATCCCACCACAACCCTGACCCTGTGGGATGCATGGAGGATTGGTGTATTGGGTTTTAGCCTTGCCAGCCTTGTTGTTTTTGCCTCCTGGGCATTTTTCGGTTCGTGGTTTTATACTACCCTGGGGGCAATGGGTGCCTATATCGTCTGGATGATCATGTATCTCGTCATTGGGTGCGAAGTCATGAAAGGCCTCTTACCCGGACCGGATGCACGCATACGCTTCTACCAAGTCTTTTCAAGTGCCTTTGCCGCTTATGCAATCCTGTGGATCGTGGTATGGATGATCTTTCGCAACCGGCAGGGTGAAGCACTGGCCGCCGTGTTCGGCTCATTGGTCATGGGGCTGCGCATCTGTGCTGCTCAGGGCAATCTGAAACAATGGTGGCGTCTCTGGATCGTATTGAGCATCTCCAATCTAAGCGGGTATTTTCTGGGAGCATGGCTTCATGCAACATTGGGGATGCCTTGGGGCGCAATCGCATGGGGCATGGCTTATGGCTTTTTATTCGGCAGCGGCATTGGCCCGGCTTTCTGGTTGGCCCGCATTCGGGAACCACTCAAAACATCTCCACATGTGACTTGATTCAGGAACCATCCTGATTTCTCTGGACATGGGCTTGCATCACCAGATCCTGCCCAACTTTTTTCCAACGCACCCGTAATAAACGGGTTGTATCGGATAATAACGCAGCTCCCCCACCCCCAACCGCTTTTCTTGCCTCCGCCCCACCCAGTATTTTGGGTGCGTAATAAAAGGCAACCGCATGTGCCAGCGACTGCTCAAAAAAAGCACCATTTACGGTACCTCCGCCTTCCACCAGCAAAGCGGTTACCCCATCCTTGCCCAAGCGATCCATCAGCCATGAGAGATCGACTCGCCCCTGGGTGGGTGATTCCCAAACCTCCACGATGGATTGAAGGGCTTTTACACGCTTTCTTGGTGCCCCCTGGGCAACAACGACCCGGGTCCAATCACGGGATGCATCAGAAACCACTTGTGCGTTCAAGGGCGTACGAGCCCCGGAATCGAGTATGATACGCAGCAGGGGCTTTGCGGACACGGCGGCGTTGTCAGGCCGAACTGTCAAACCCGGATCATCCGCCAAAACAGTCTCAATCCCTACCAGTATGGCATCCATACCATAACGCATC
>JAAZXX010000404.1 GCA_014239995.1 Verrucomicrobiia bacterium | reverse complement strand
GGGGAATCGGCTGGGGGGGCCTCGAGGGGAGGCCGTGGTTTTTTTGGGGGGCGAGGTGGTCCAGGCTGGTGGCGGGATGGTGATGCCATCTCAAGGCCGCTTCTTGCCCATCCGATTTTCAGGCAACGATTACAGAATCGTCTGCGTGAACTGATTCATACCAACTTTTCGATCGAACATCTGGCTGGACGCATCGAACAGGTTCAGCAATCCATCGAACCGGAAATCCGCTACCTTGATGATGCCCAGAGTAAGGAGGCAACATCGGATCTTCAGTCCTTCCGTGAGATAATGGATGGATTTCACAAACACCTGGTAGCACGCGTCAGTTTTCTCAAGAGAGCATTGAAAATGGATCTACCATGAACCTGCAAATGATGTTCTGTACATTTGCAGCGTCTGATCACTAATAACTTAATCAAAGAGCGGCCTGCAACCTGAATGAAAACCTGTTGAAGAACAGGATATGCTGCATGGTATGGGGTTCTATCCACCTCCAGCATATGACAGTCCTCCGAACCCGCTGGGCAATCAACCATTGACAAGGATGCGGTCATCTTCAAAAGTATAAGTATCCTGAAGAGAGTCCGACAGTTTCATGCCATCATGATTGCCTTTTCATGCTGCTTGCATGTGCATGCAGATGGATGGGAACATCTATCTGTGATCGAGCGTTTCTGTTACGATTGTCATGATGGAGTGACTCAGAAAGGCGACCTGAATCTCGAAGCACTCCAGCAAGAAAAGCTCATTGAACATACCGACGCCTGGGAAAAGGTGGTTGACAAACTCAATTCCAGACAAATGCCACCAATGGGTAAGGAACGCCCCGATGAAGCAATCTACCAACAGGTCACAGGCGATCTGACGACACGACTTGACGCATTTGCGGAGGATCATCCCAATCCCGGTCGTACACAAAGCTTTCGCCGATTAACACGGGTTGAATATCAATATGCCATCGAGGACCTGCTTGGACTCGAAATCGATGGCAAAGCTCTGCTGCCCGAGGATCAAGCCAGTCATGGCTTTGATAACGTGACGGTGGGTAGTCTCTCCCCAACCCTGTTGAATCGTTACATCACTGCTTCACGAAGCATCAGTCGTCTTGCCGTGGGTGCTAGTCCTCTTGCAGCCGGTGGGGAAACCTACCGTGTTCCAGCCGATATCACGCAGGAATCCCAGGTGGCAGGCTTGCCCGTCGGTACCCGCGGGGGCACCTTGATCCGTCATCATTTTACACACGATGCAGTTTACGAGTTCCGTATCCGATTGGCTCGGGATCGTAATGAGGAGATTGAGGGCTTGAATGCCACCTATCAACTGGATCTGTTGATGGACGATCTCCTGGTGCGGCGTTTCAAGGTGGCACCGCCCAAGATACGTATGGACTATGAGAGCGTGGATCGCAACCTGGTGGTCCGTGTTCCGGTGATGGCTGGGCTCCATGAAGTCGGTGTGACTTTCGTGGACCATTCCGATGCTCTTTTGGAAAGGAAACGTCGCCCCTATGCCGTTGCCTTTAACATGCACCGACACCCTCGCTTGAGTCCTGCCATCTATCAAGTGAGTATCAATGGTCCCTATGACATTCAAGGCACGGGACAAACGCCCAGTCGACAGAAAATCTTCAGTTCCTATCCAACCGTGGAAGGTGAGATCGAGAGCTGTGCTGAATCGATCCTGGGTAGACTCATGCAGCGTGCCTACCGCCGCCCGGTGACTCATGAGGATTTCATTCAACCCATGGCCTTTTTTCAACAGAGAAACCAGGAGGCTGGATTTGAAGCTGGGATTGAATCTGCTCTGAGCGCTATTCTGGTAAGTCCTGATTTCCTCTTCAAGTTGGAGCTGGATCCCCCCAACCTGCCACCTGCCACTGTCTACCGATTGTCGGGCATTGAGTTGGCTTCCCGCATCTCCTACATGCTTTGGAGTAGTTTGCCTGATGATGCCCTCTTGGAAGCCGCCATGAAGGGTAGCTTGAGGGATCCCGATGGATTGGAACAACAGATCCGTCGCATGCTGAGGGATCCCAGATCTCATCGCCTTGCAAGTAATTTTGCCAATCAGTGGCTTTACCTTCGCAACCTGGACAGCCTGACCCCCGATGTCAGACTTTTCCCTGATTTTGATCGAAATCTTCGGCAGGCACTGCGTCGGGAGACGGAGTTATTCTTTGAGAGCATTCTTAGGGAAGATCGCAGTGTGCTTGATTTGTTGCAATGTGACTACACCTACTTGAATGAGCGTCTTGCAACCCACTACGGAATCACCGGGGTTCACGGCAGCCACTTTCGACGCGTCCCACTGAAACCAGAAATGCATCGTGGTGGATTGCTGAGGCATGGCAGCGTTCTTTCTGTTACGTCGTATGCCACCCGAACTTCCCCAGTGATTCGAGGCCATTGGGTGCTTGAAAACCTTCTCGGGGTTAGTACGCCACCTCCACCCCCTGATGTGCCCGCCTTGGAGGAAGCCTCCGTGGATGCTTCGCTGCCGGTGCGAGCTCGCCTGGCTCAACATCGCGCCGATGCGGCTTGTGCCCGTTGTCATGATGTCATGGATCCCGTTGGTTTTGCCCTAGAAAATTTTGATGCCGTTGGACGCTGGCGTCAAGTGGAGCATGGCCAGGTCATTGATGCCTCCGGAGGGCTCCCAGATGGTAACGTTTTTATCGGAGTTGCTGGGCTGGAGACGGCACTTCTTGAACGACCTGAATTATTCGTGAGGACCTTGGTTTCCAAGTTGCTTACCTTTGCGCTTGGTCGTGGGGTGGAGTTCACGGATGCGCCGGCTATTCGGAAGATCGTTCAGGCCTCGGAAAAAGATAAGTTCAGAATGAGTGCTGTGATACTCTCCATTGTTCAAAGCCTGCCTTTTCAAAGCAGAAAGACAAACCCATGATTATTACCAAGAAAGCCTTGCCTCGACGCACGTTCCTGAGAGCCGTGGGCGCCTCCATGGCCCTGCCCATGCTGGATGCCATGATTCCTGCCGCTACTGCGACCTCCCAAACCCCACTGGGTAAAGCAAAGCGGTTGGGCTTTGTCTTCATGCCCATGGGATGTGATCAGTCCAGATGGACACCCACAGGGGAGGGGAAGCTAGGAGAACTATCGCCCATTCTCCGTTCCCTTGACCCGGTCAAGGAGCAGTTGCTTGTCCTGAGTAACATGGAACTTGCCAATGCCTATCCGGGCTCCCATGCCACATCCAACGCATCGTTCCTGAGTGCTGCCAAGGCTAGGCATACCGAAGGAAATGACTATTACCTAGGAACCACGGTCGACCAGGTGGCTGCCAAGCAACTCGGCCTGCAGACCCAACTGCCATCCCTGGAACTTTCCATGGATTTAATGCAAACGGTAGGTCAATGTGATAATGGATATGCCTGTGTCTACCACAACAATCTTTCCTGGTCCACCCCCACCTCACCCTTGCCTGCCGAGGCCCACCCGCGCCTGGTATTTGAGACCCTTTTTGGTGAGGGCGGCACTACGGATGACAGGGCGCAGAACCTAAGGGAGCGTGCGAGCCTTTTGGATGCCTTTCGTTACGACATTGCCCGGCTTAAACGTAAACTGGGTGCTGCGGACCGTGCGCGCATGGATGATTATTTCGACACCATTCGTGAAGTGGAACGACGCATTCAGCATGCCGAATCTACCGCGGGTGATCATCCTCTCCCGGACCTTGACCGACCTGTCGGTGTCCCTGCCACCTATGCCGATCATGCCCGACTCATGTTTGACCTCCAATGCCTGGCTTATCAGGGAGATGTGACCCGGGTAATCACCTTCCAGTTGGCGCGGGAAACAAGCAATCGCACCTATCCTGAAATAGGCGTCCCGGACCCACATCACCCGCTATCCCACCATGGGAACGACCCTGAAAAGATTGCTCGCATGGCCAAGATCAATCAGCTCCATGTTTCACTCTTCTCTGAGTATGTTCAGCAGCTGCAAGCAACGCCTGATGGCGATGGCTCCCTCCTGGATCATACCCTTCTGCTTTACGGCAGTGGGATTGGTAATCCAAATATACATGACCATACAAACTTGCCGATCCTTGTGGCGGGGGGTGCATCGACTGGATTGAAGGGGAATCGTCACGTGCGTTATGAAAACCCCACACCCCTTGCAAACCTTCACTTGAGCTTGCTCGACAAGGCTGGGCTTGACTTGGATTCCTTTGCTGACAGCACGGGCAAGCTGGATGAGCTTTTCCCATTGTCATTGTGATGAAATACG
>JAAZXX010000403.1:4036-4257 GCA_014239995.1 Verrucomicrobiia bacterium | reverse complement strand
TCCACAAGGTGAAATCATCGGGCTTGACGGTAGGGAAATGGCACCATCTGAGGCGCACCGTGATATGTATTTGCTGGATGGTAAGGTCAAACGGCAAGCATCTCTCACCGGAGCCTTGGCTGTTGGTGTTCCAGGAGCCCTGGCTGCATTTGATGTGGCCTTGGATCGATATGGAAGATTATCTCTTCAGGACCTGCTTTTGCCGGCGGCAGAAATTGCGG
>JAAZXX010000403.1:0-4026 GCA_014239995.1 Verrucomicrobiia bacterium | reverse complement strand
TTGCATCAGTGGCTAAGGCCTTGCGAGAATTTCCTGAAATCCGGCAGGTTTATCTCAATCCCTCGGGTAATGCCCACGCCGTTGGTGATATTTTTATACAGAATGACCTTGCTCGATCCTATCGAAATATTGCAAAGGAGGGGCTCGATTATTTTTATCGAGGACCTATTGCTGTAGCTCTTTCCAATTGGATGAATGATAATGGAGGTCTTGTGTCAATGCAGGACATGGATGCCTATCGACCTGTCTTCAGGGCGCCCGTCAAAATGCGTTATCGAGAATTTGAGGTCGCCGGCTTTCCCCCGCCTAGTTCAGGGGGTGTTCATGTGGCACAGATCCTGAGCATGCTTCAACATTTTGATCTGGGATCCATGGATCGACTTTCGGCGGACTGGGTTCATCTGGTTGTGGAAGCGATGAAACTGGCCTTTGCAGACCGAGCCCATTGGCTGGGTGATCCAGACTATACAAACGTTCCCAGCGGGCTCACCGATCCCGACTACGGAAAAAAGCTATCACACCTTATTCAAAGAAAGAGAGCCGCCGAAGTCTCATCTCATGGTATCCCCCCTCATGCACACAAGGCGTGGTTTGGAAGCCATACCACGCATTACTCCACAGCTGACGCAGAAGGTTGGTGGGTGGCATGTACGGCGACTGTAAATACCACGCTTGGATCTAAAGTGATAGTACCAGGGACCGGGATTGTGCTCAACAACGAGATGGATGATTTCTCGGTAGAACCTGGGAAACCCAATTACTTTGGTTTGCTCGGCAGCGAGGCCAATGCCGTTCAGCCGGGCAAACGTCCGCTTAGCAGTATGAGCCCCACCATCGTTTCCCGGAATGGTGAGCCATTCCTTTCGCTGGGTGCAGCTGGAGGCCCAACTATTATCAGCCAGACGGTCGTGCACCTGATCCTGATGCTTGATTTCGGGCTGAGTCTTGACCAGGCATTGGCGCATCCTCGTTTTCATCACCAGTGGAAACCCGATCGCATTGTTATCGAGAAAACATGGCCTGATTCCGTCTTGAAGGAATTAAGGGCCAGAGGCCACACTTTATCTGTCGTCTCAAGCATTGGTGCGGCACAGGCAGTGACATTTTCCAAAAAGACCAAGGATTTCAGCGGTGAATCGGACCCTCGCATCGATGGAGCTGTGGCCTCATGGTAAACAGGAAATCACAATTTGCCCAATCATAAATAAGATTCCATGCAAGAACTATCTCTCTCTGAGGTTGGTAAGGCGGCTGAGCGTATTCGCGGGCATGCGCACATCACACCTCTTTTTTCCAGTCGTCTCCTGGATGCTGCTGCAGGTAACCGGATCTTTTGCAAGGGTGAGCACCTTCAGCGCGTCGGAGCTTTTAAATTCCGGGGTGCACTCAATGCTGTCTCGAGATTATCACCCTCTCAAATTGCGCATGGTCTCGTTACGCAGAGCTCGGGTAATCATGCCCAGGCTCTGGCTCTTGTCGGCAAACTGCATGGTGTCCAGGTACACATTGTAATGCCGAGGCAGGCCCCGGAAGTTAAGAAAGCAGCAGTGGTTTCCTATGGCGCACAGATTCACTGGTGCGATACAGCCCAGAGTGATCGCGAGTCGAAACTCGAGGAAGTGATGCATGCCACAAGGGCTTGCTATATTCCGCCCTATGATCATCCCGACATCATTGCAGGTCAGGGGACAGTTGCACTTGAGATGTTGGATCAAATTGATGATCTGGACGCTTTGGTTGCACCTGTAGGAGGAGGTGGGTTATTGAGCGGTGTTGCCCTGGCGGCCAAATCATTGAACCCGGGCCTTAAGGTTTATGGGGCTGAGCCGGAGGGAGCAGATGATGCTGCCCGTTCACTGCAGCAGGGGAAAAGGCTTCCACAAGTCAACCCGATAACCATTGCTGATGGGTTGCGGACCAGTTTGGGAAACTGGACGTGGCCTCTTGTGCGTGACTATGTGGACGACATTATTACCGTGAACGATATCGCAATCCTCAATGCCATGAAATTTGCATGGGGACACATGAAGCAGATCGTGGAGCCAAGCGGTGCCGTGGCGCTGGCCAGCGTTATGGATGAGTCGTTCAAAGCAAGGCATGCGGATGAACGTGTTGGGTTAGTACTTAGCGGGGGAAATGTATCACTGGATTTTTTTGAATCCACAAGCAATCTTGACGCACATCCAGCCCTTGGTTAGGCTTCTCTCAGTTAATGGAAGCTAACAAAAACTCATACAATTACCTGGTACCCTATGTGGTCGAGGAAACGGGGCGTGGTGAAAGGGGCTATGATATCTATTCCCGCCTGCTGAAGGATCGCATTATTTTTCTTGGTACACCTGTCGACGATCAGGTTGCCAATGTGATCATTGCCCAGCTCCTGTTCCTGCAAAATGCAGACCCCAAAAAAGATATCCACCTGTATATTAACTCGCCGGGTGGTAGTGTTACTGCGGGGTTGGCGATTTACGATACCATGCAGTTCATGACTTGCGATGTGAATACTTATTGCATCGGCCAAGCGGCCAGCATGGGCGCTGTCTTGTTATGTGGGGGAACCAAGGGAAAACGATTTGCTCTCCCCAACGCGAACATCATGATTCACCAGGTATTGGGTGGTGCTCAGGGGCAGGCCTCAGATGTAGAGATTCGTGTCAACTACATGTTGCGACTCAAGTCTCGGCTCAACGATATTATCTCCCATCACACTGGTAAAGCCATCGATCAAGTGGAAAAGGATTGTGACCGGGATAACTATATGAGTGCAGAGGAGGCTAAGGAGTATGGTCTGGTCGATGAAGTGGTGAAATCTCAAAAGGAAGTGGTTGCCTCAAAGGACGACTCCCAGAAAACACAATAGCATGGCGCGTCCGACTCAACTGACCATGTGCAGCTTCTGTGGGAAGTCGCATTCCGAGGTTCGCAAACTCATTGCTGGTCCGCAGGTTTACATCTGCGACTCCTGCGTCATGGTGTGCAAGAGTGTTTTGGACAAGGAACTTCGGAGTGACAAGAAGCCTGCTTCCAGCCGTCTGAACCTACTTCGCCCCAAAGAACTGAAGGGAATCCTAGACGATTATTGCGTGGGTCAGGATGAAGCCAAAAAAACTTTGGCCGTGGCCGTTCACAATCACTATAAGCGGATTCAAGCCGAAGTGGATGGAAATCCATCCACGTTGGATCCCGATCATCAGTTGCACGATGTCACAATCGAAAAAAGCAACATCCTCATGATCGGCCCTACCGGTTCAGGGAAAACATTACTGGCCAGTACGCTTGCAAAGGCACTGGATGTTCCTTACGCGCTGGTTGATGCCACCAGCTTGACGGAGGCGGGTTATGTGGGCGAGGACGTGGAAAATATCATTTTGCGGCTGCTTCAGAGTGCAGATTTTGATGTCAAGAGTGCCGAAATGGGCATTATTTACGTAGACGAAATTGATAAAATTGCACGCAAAACTGAAAATGTCTCCATCACAAGGGATGTTTCAGGTGAAGGCGTTCAGCAGGCATTGCTGAAAATTATGGAGGGAACTGTCTGTAATGTGCCCCCACAGGGGGGACGTAAACACCCTCAGCAGGAATACATCCAGGTCAATACCAAGAATATCTTATTCATTTGCGGTGGAGCCTTCGTGGGACTGGATAAAATAGTAGAGCGTCGGGTCGGTAGCGGCGAAATGGGGTTTCATCGTGGACTCAAGGCCGATGAACATCAGCAAAAAAGGCTCAAGCGTACTACGTATCATGCTGTTGAACCTGAAGATCTGGTTTCCTATGGTTTTATTCCTGAGTTCATCGGGCGCGTTCCCATGATAACGGTGCTGGACGAACTTTCTGAAGAGCAGCTCGTGACGATTTTAACCAAGACTCGCAATGCACTTGTCAAGCAATATGCAAAATTGCTGGCCATGGAAGGTGTGAACTTGGAATTTTCTCAGGATGGGGTGAAGGCACTTGCAAGTCTAGCTGTTCAAAAGGGCACTGGGGCTCGTGCTCTGAGGGGAATGCTTGAAAAGTTGATGT
>JAAZXX010000402.1 GCA_014239995.1 Verrucomicrobiia bacterium | reverse complement strand
CTACCGATACTGGATGCACATGGCGCACCACGACAATCCCGGGGAGATGGCCATTCGTACGAAGACCCACAAGCTGATCTATTTTTATGGATGCGATTATTCCGGGGGTAATCAGACGCCACCGGGCTGGGAATTGTATGACCTGGTCAAGGATCCGAATGAACGTTTCAACGTCTATGACCATCCGTCGTATCGTTCACTCAGGGATCAGCTCAAAAGGCAGTTTGCCGACTTGCGCCTGCAGGTCGGGGACGACGGTTCCCACTATCCTAAATGCGAGGAGGTGGTGCAGGCCTTCTGGGATTACGATGATGCCGACCGCCAGAAGGCCATTGAAATTTCACGTGCCTTCCGGTTGCGCCGTGAGGGTGAACTCAAGGGTGTCGCGCCTGGAAAACTCTGAAGTCCAGCTGCACCTCATACCTGGATACTGACCCGGCCTGCTGCCTGCTTCGCCTGAGGCTCCACCCCCCGCAAGGTCTTTCTATCAGGCAGGTCGTATCCGAACCGGACTGTATGTTTCCCAAGACTGTAGACTTTGGGCTGGATACGTCCCTGATGGGATCGCAGTGTGTAGAGGACCTCGCCACTTGCCTCCTCCTCGACCTGGATGACGTGATTTTTTCCGTCAGCGAAGACGTATTCAGGCAGGTAACCTGTCACCTTACGCCCGTCATTGGCCGCCTGCGCCACCGTGATGGGCCAACCTGGAAATTGAACCTTGTTGCCATCACGTACATCGCTGAACCGAGGCCAGCATTCGAAGGTGACTTTGCGTGTTTTTTTATGGAACCGAGCGATACCAAAACCGTCTGCCCGCTTTTGCTCTGACCCCTGATCCTCTGGATTCGCGTAGGCGAGCATCGAGATCTTGTTACCAAGTCCGTCCTTGAAATCCCCCGTCCATGGCAGCGGACTGTCCTTCACCGGGTTGGGGCCGGGTTTTTCGTCTGCGGGATGCCACCAGCGGCCGTAAATCGTGTTGACCAGGGCTGGCCCGGTAAAACCATAGGGGCCATCGCCATGCTCAGTGATGCCATGCTTGACGACGACTGCGAGGTGCTGATCACCGCAAAGGTGCACTGCCCAGGCTCGGCGTATCAGTGACAAGGCTCGACGACTGGGTGTCTGGGGCCAGCCGTTGCAGTCAAGATCCGCCAGGAGACGATTTTTTGGGTTACCGTGCATGTGCACCGCTCCACAGAAGGCCGTCTGTGAGAGCACTCCCTTCATTTCAGCTCCCGTCCAATCCGTTGTCCACTCCTCCAGAAAACGCTCCTGCCTTGGGCCAAGCAACTCCAGGCCTGGCAGATCGATTTTGGAGGGATCATACTTGGGGTCGTTGATGTGGTCTGGTCGAGGACCCATCTTCGGGATTTTTCCTGCCGGTCCAGTTTTGAATTTACGATCCTCCAGGATGGCAAAATCCACTCCCCCGACGTTCAGACGTGTGAAGTAGACCCCGATTTCCCGATCGACCGGATCGGGGTCCACGGGATCGGGCAAGTTCCAGGTCTGCTGGCGCTGGACCTGGTTGACATAGGCCACCGGGTAACGGTAACCACCATCGGCATCCCCCTTGATGGTCGAACGTTTCCCGCTTTCACCCCATACGTTACCGTGCCCGACATCGTGGTCGTCGGGGATGGAGATCGTGGGTCGATCGCGGATCACGTCACGGTATTGCAGACCAAATTCAATCCAACCGGCGGTGTGCTCTGTATGGCGGTAGGTCTGGTCCCCACCGAAAAAAAGCAAGTCAGGATCCAGCTGGCGAAGGTTATCAACGATTTCCTGACGTGGCCCGTTGGTGCGGCTGGAGTTACAGGACAGATTGGCGACTACAATAGTGTCCTTTTCATGAGGGTCACGCCTTATGAGTCCCTCAAAGGTTGCTTTTTCCCCATGGCACACGCGGTATTTGACATCGCGGGTATTATCCCAGTTTTCAACTCGAAAATGGGCATCCCACCCGGGGTAGAGGACCTCTGCCCTTGCCGCCTCGGTCCACTCCTGGCCGGGGAATTGAAATTCCAAACGGACCTCGCGGGCTTCACCCGTCTTCAGGGGGAATAGCTGGGCCGTGAGCTTCAGTGTTCCGGACTGGTGGGTGTAAAGTGCGAAAACCACCACCTGGTCTCGTGGGATGTTGAGGTTGGGGGCCGCCGCACGTCTACCGTTTTTAAGAGGTGTCTCGCGGTTGCCCGGTTCTTTCCACCACTCACCGGTGCTCAGTGTCTCAAGATTGGAAAAGGATTTTCCAAAGGGTTTGGAGGCGGCCTCTGCACGGAGGAACGCCGGGTCAATAACAAGGCTGCTCATCCCGGCGGCGGTCACCTTGATCGCATTGCGTCGATTGATCTTCATGATGGTTTGGGTGTCACCTTTTATGCCCAACCCCGATTGAATAACCAGTTTTTTTTCTTCCCCAGCAATGCATGGCCAGGAGGAATACGGGATGTCTTGACTCTCATTGTCCCTGGATTTCTGTTGGAATTGCCTTTTACGATCACCTTTTACGTTCCACTCGGAACGATCACGTGGGTCCATTTACCATGAATGGACCCACAATATGAACTTGTCCAGTGGTTGTTGATTTGCCATAAGCATCCCATGCATATTCGATTCCATCACTCGCACCTTCTGTATGCTGCGGTCCTTTTTGTGCAGGTCATGCTTGCCACGCACTCGCTGCGGGCAGCAGCGCCCCAACAAGGGCTGCGTTTTGCCGACGGTGAGCAGATTTTATTCCTGGGTGACAGTATCACGCAGGACGGGCGTTATGTGGCCTTCATTGAAACCTTCCTCTGGGCTGCTTATCCACATCTCGACCTTACAGTGATGAACATGGGAGTCAGTGCCGAGACCGTTTCCAACACCACAGAGCCTGGTCATTCACGCAGGCCCTGGGTGCATGACCGTGTGGCACCCGCGTTGCGGATCGCACAACCGGACTGGGTTTTCATATGTTATGGCATGAATGATGGTAACTACTACCCATCCCGACGGGACATCCAGCGGGCCTACCAAACCCAGATGGCCCGTCTTATTGAAAAGATTGAGATAACGGGTGCGCGCATTGTGCTCCTCTCGCCTCCTCCCTTCGACTCCGCCAGTAAACCGGCTAAGAACTTGTTGCCACCTGGTGGCGACGTTTATGGCTACAGCCAGACCTATGTTCATTATGACACCACTCTCGTGGCCCTTGGTGGATTGGCTCTGGGAAGTTTCGGGGATCGTGTTGAACAGTTTGTCGATATCCACACACCGCTCCAGGATTACATCACCACTGCACGTGTTCAGGAGCCTGGTTACCGTTATGGGGACGGGGTGCATCCTCCACTGGACGGGCATCTGGCTTTCGCACTGGCCATCCTGGAGGCCATGGGAGAGAACCGCCAACAGGCCTACGACACCCTTCATCAGCTGACGGGTGTGGTACTCAAGACCGAGGCGGTTGGAAAGAAACCCGCCCAAGGGCATGAGGTGCTCTGGAAAGATCTGCGGACGAGATTCAATCATTTGAGCAGGCTTTACCGCGACCATACGCTTCCTCGGAGTCGCAAAAAAGCACCTTCACTGGATGAGGGTGTTTCAAAGGCCAGAGAACAAGCGCAGGTGCTTCGGCAGCGCATCCTCGAAATGCTCAAGTAGCTTGAAAAGACAAGATGTCAGCAACAACCTTATTGCATATGAAACAACAATGGATGCCCTTTGTGCATATCGGAAGTCTAGCAGTCCTTTTGACCCTGACAGCCTGTTCAAATCCTGCAGATAGCGTTAATGAAGCCGAGGTCACCTCAGCGAAAACAATCCCGGATTCAGATTTGGGTGGCAATAAATTTATTTCAAGCGCCACATCCAAGCTGGGTTTTGTCGGTTCCAAGGTTACCGGGAGCCACGAGGGAGGGTTTGAAACCTTCAGTGCCGTGATTTACGTCGAGGACGGCGTGCCAGTCGGTCATGGAACCTCGGTGGATATCGATATGGACTCGACATGGTCTGATAGTGAGAAGCTCACCGGTCATCTCAAGAATGCGGATTTTTTTGATGTGCCGGCTTTTCCTGAAGCTTCCTTTACCAGCACCGCCATACAGAAGACAGAAGAGGCATACATGGTGACTGGTAATCTGAACCTGCATGGGGTTACCAAGAGTATTACCTTTCCCGCAGAGATTGATGTGTCCGAAACGGAGGTCAAGGTGCGTGCCGAGTTTTACATCAAGCGGTTTGATTTCGACATCAAGTATCCCTGTCTC
>JAAZXX010000401.1 GCA_014239995.1 Verrucomicrobiia bacterium | reverse complement strand
ATACCTTGCACCTGATCGTACGGGACACCGAATGTTGGCGGACATTCACTGGCATCGAGCACACCCAAACGGCCACTCGTGCCGGCTCCGACATAATAAAGCCTGGCGCCCTTTTTGAATGCGGCCGTTACCCATCGGATAAGGGTCAGGATATTTGTTTTTTCCCCACGAATCGCATCCTGAAGACGGGTATCTTCTCGTAAAAACAGGTCGAAGGCGTCACCGAAGTCCATGCAATCCAAAGTCCGAGAAGCCTCCAGTCGTCCCTCCGTGGGCGACAGCCCCGATACCTTTGGGATGACGTCATGGGGTGCTGGGTGCGTGACTGGAGCGGGTTCAGAACTGGGATGACGGTAACTGGACACATTTCCATGGTGAAGCATTCCTTGGGCGGCATAAATTGTTCCCCAAGCACTCATCTCCTCCATGGGACTCACCCGGGCATCCTTCCATAGACATTGTAATCGACGTGTGAAAAGCCGTACAAACTTGGGTTGCTTGAGAAAAATACTGCCAGCCAGCACGAAAGCCGGTGCTGAAGATCCTAATTTAAGCGCACAAGCTTCCGCATCACGTGACAGACTATCAGCGGCCACCCGTATCACTTGCTCAGCCAGTGGATCCCGAGATTCCCAGGCTTCAAATACGGTCACCGCAAGGCTCGCAACCTCTGCTTTGTCCGCCTCCTGGAACCATTGGATCCAGTCATTCGGATCGTCATGCATGGAAGCTCTCAGGAGTGATGCGCCTAACTTGGGCCATTTTCCTTTTTGATCGAAAGTCTGTATAACTGAACGAATGGCTGAGTGCGCGATCTCGTAAGCACTGCCTCGGTCTCCAATATGGTGCCCCCATCCCCCACACTTGGCTTCCTTGCCCTTCGTATCCACTCCAAAACAACAACTTCCAGTACCGGAAAGAACCAATACATGGCTCTTGGCCTTCGGAAACTGTCGTTGAGCTACCATCAATGCTGAAGCAAGATCGTGGTCTACCCAGATGGGTTGAGAAGGCCAAACAAGCCTGGCGGCTTTGCGCAGGAGTACACAATCATCCCCATGCCGAACCCCAGCCATTCCCATCCCCACGGCAAGCGGATGAGGGGCATGTCGCGCACAGTCCCTCAAAAAGTTCTGCAGTTCACTTCCCCCAAGCAAACGGAAATTACCGGGCCCCAGTGAATGTTTCTCGAGCAAGGCACCCTCGGGTGTGGTGATCAACAGGGTTGTGTGCGTACCACCTGCTTCGATTCCAAGGATGGTCTGACTCATAAGGGCCGATATGAACGGTTATTTTTCAATGACCAGTTCGTCCTTCAGATTGTTGTCAATATCATAAGCTCGATAAATCAGACGATTCCCTGAAATATGCACGTCGAGCACTTGAAACGTAGAGGTGTTGGTCATACCGAACTCGGTGTAATCCCTGGGATCCTGATCATACATTTTCGTACCACTGACAGAGACGATGTACACGGTCCCATCCTTGGGGCTTGATACCTTGACGTTTCCCTTCATGGGAAAGGTCCGCAAATAAGCATGATCATGTCCCTGAAGGGCCATATCCACATGGTATTTATCGAACACCGGTAACCACTCGTCCCGTATCGTTGGGTTATCACGATTGGGTGTGGAGGAGTAGGCTGGGTGATGGTATACCACAAACTTCCAGATAGCACTGCTCTGAGAAAGTGTTTTCTCCAACCAAAGCGTTTGATCCTTCACACTGGAGGTGGTGTCCAGGATCACAAAAATGGCATTACTGTATTCAAATGAATAAGCCCTTTCCTTCTCAATGGTAGCAGGACCGTTTTTGAAAAGGTCAAAATTTTCAAGATAGAGTGTTGGATGCCCCCCCTGGCTTTCATGGTTGCCAATAGCAGGAACCAGTTGACGCCGATCATAAATATCATGTGCATTGGCAAAGAAACTGTCCCAATCATCACGATCATTGCCGCGGTTCACCAAATCCCCCGCCATGATGTAGAAGGCCGCATCCGGTCGTTCCCTGAAAGCCGTGTGCACCAAGCTTCCCCAGCGATCAAGTCCATTTTGAGCATCTCCCATGTAAATAAAAGTAAATGGTTTAACACTTTCAGGAGCTGTAGTGAACTCTGCAATTTCACTCCAACCATCCTCCGAGCCGTCTCCTACGGAATAGACATATGTCACGCCCGGCTTCAAATTTCTCAAAGTAGCAAAGTGCCGGTGGGATACCGGATCATTCATGATATTGGGTGTTTCCAGGATCTCGGTTACGGCAGCTTGCCTTTCGAGAGGCTTGGGTTCAAATCGCTTGTAAGCAGCTTTAGTCTGAAAAGCCACCAAACCTTTCTCAATGGAAGTGTCGGTTCTCCACTGAATAGTCTGGCTGGTCTTTGGGTCCTCACTCCATGTCAGGACAACCTGATCGGGACGTGGCTGGCTGGGATATTGGGTCCATTTGAAAAAATTCACCAGATAAGCATCTCTCCGGCTCTCATAGACGGTTTGGATTAAAACACTGCCCTTGAAGGCATCGGGCAAGGTTTGCAAGGTGTCCTCCATGTCGGAAAAAATCCGAACCCCGTCTTCTGCAGCCAAAGCCTTGACCTGGCCCGGATATATCTGGGTGACTTCCAAGGAAGCGGCCGGATCTTGAGCCGTCAATATAGGCACATAATGGATACCATCCGTACCAAGTGAATTGACACCAAGCCCTATCGAGCCAGCCTCAAAACGCTTTTGCCAGACATCCACTTCGATCCCTTTGAGGGTGAGAACCATTCCGGTCAACTGCCAGTCGTTCTCTCGAATCCAGAAGGGTTCAGACTTGAGGGATCGATCCCGAATCAAGCTCACGACGACCGGTACATTGACTGCAAAATGGATATGTTCAGATCCAAGGATTTCCTTTTCTTCATCGCTTAGAAATTGCTCCACTCGATAGGGCGTCAATGCTTTGAGTTCATCCTCAGTGAATGCACCCTTCATACGCTTACTGATCGCCGCTACCGTGTCGTGTACCGATGGATGTTCCCCAACATGTCCGAGGGCAATGCCCATGGACATGTAATAGCATATCGACAGGACAAGAGTTTGGGTGCGATACAAGTAACTCATAGGAAGCGCAAACTAACGAAATAAGAAGGCATTGACCAAGGAAAAAGACCTCTACAAATGAATTCTATCGCCCGTGCATCACCCAGGCTACCCATACACCTGCAAGGGCTCCACTTAAGTGTCCTTCCCAGGATACGCCACTGTTGACATGGAAAATACCATAGAACAAACCACCAAAGAGTGTCACCACGATGATGGAGAAAAATAAAGCTCTCCAGCTTTTCATCCACACGGATGCCACTATCAGGAAGGAAGCTAGTCCATATATAAGGGAACTGGCTCCGATATGAATGGCTTGACGCCCAATCAACCAGGTTCCGAGACCGCTCACCAGCCACAACAGCGCCAGACTGGACTTGGGCCGATAGCGATCATCGGAGAACAGGATAAAAAGCAACATTGCCATGGGGCCCGCATTGGCAGCCAGATGCGCAAAGTCGGCATGCAGCAGTGGACTTAAAACAACACCCACCAATCCATTCAAGGTTCGGGGAAAGATCCCGTAGCCATCCAGACGTCCCTCGACTCCATAATCGATCATCTCGACAAGTAGGAGGACACCCACCCAGGCCAAGGCCAACTGAATGGCACCTCCAAGACCAGTCAATTTTGACTTCCGTCTTGAACGCGTGAAAGGTTGATTATGTCGTTTGCCCTGTGCCATGAGTGAGTGTTGAACGACTGAATGGATTGCCTCATCCGACGGTTCCTGAAATTTAGAACAAGCTCCTAAAAATCGCCAGTCTTGTTTTTACGCATACAGCTACCAGGTCCATTGAGAAAGGTTGGCGTCGCCCTGAGGTTCCGTTATTGTATGGGCAAAGCAGCATTTGACGCCACGCGGATATAGCCAAAACGGGCGCTGCCTGCTTTACATGTCCAACGTGAACAAAATGCTGAAATCAACTGGCGCCATGGGAGCTGCAACACTCTTTAGCCGGATCCTTGGAATGGTGCGCGAAATGGTTTACGCCCGTTTCATGGGAGACGGTTATGTCGCCAGTGCCTTTTTCTACGCCTTTCAAATACCCAACTTATTCAGGCGCCTCCTCGGTGAAGGAGCTCTTACGGCAGCCTTTATTCCACTCTTCAAGGAAAAGGAAATGCAGGCGGATGAAAAGGCGATGTGGCATGTAGCCAATACAACCATTTCCTTCCTTATCACGGTGTGCAGTGTCGCCATCACCT
>JAAZXX010000400.1 GCA_014239995.1 Verrucomicrobiia bacterium | reverse complement strand
AGGGCCTGAACAAGGGGCAAGCCAGCCTCATTCATCATGGCCAGTTGATGATAAAGTTCAGCCAGGGACGCCGACGGGCCAGCATTGAGTATGAACGCCATGATGCAACCGGGCCGGGTCCGCGGACGGTCGGTCCGCACGTTTTAATGGAGCAGTCTCAGCCAACGATCTGATCGATACTTGACTGCAGATCAGATTTGCTCTTAAGCCCTACCACCTGCTCCTGCACCTCACCATCCTTGAAGAACAGAAGTGTCGGAATCGAACGTATGTTGAATTGGACAGCCAACTGCTGATTTTCGTCGACGTTAGCCTTGAAAATGTGAATTTTCCCTTCATTTTCCTTAGAAAGTTCTTCAAGCACCGGGGACAACATTTTGCACGGACCACACCACTCGGCCCAGAAATCAACTAGGGCTGGTGTTGTGGATTTAAGAACCTTCTCTTCGAAAGTGGATTCAGTAATACTCTCCATGGAATTAATTCAAAACTTGATACTGGATGGATGGAAACCAGCTGAATTACAGGAAAAACAGCAGAGCGGCCACACCGATAGTTACGATGATGGCGATCCCAGCAAGAGCCTTGTCGGCTCCGCTCACTGCAGCTGGTCGGCTAGCTGCAACCCTCGGAGCCATGGCAGGAGCAGGTCTGGGCGACGCCTTGGCAGGTGCAGATTTCGGAGCTGCTGAAGGAAGTTTCTGGGTAGAGCCCGCGACTCCTCCAGCTGCAGCTGGTGCAGCTGCGCCCGCCGGTTTGGCACCGGCTACTGCTGATGGAGCGGGTATCTTGACCGTGGGGGCTGCTGTCGGTTTAGGAGGAAGGTTGATGCGTACCGTTTCCTTCTTAGGTTGCACCTTACCGATGTCTGAGGCCGCTTCGCCTCCCTGGGGAGCTTGTTGGTCGTCTGCCATAATGGTTGTCCGTTTGGAGTGGAAAATTAGTTTGGGATCACTGCAATGTCAATGACCGTTTAGCCCTTCTCAGCCAAGGGAGTTCATGGCACTGCGCTGACCTCATCCAATACAATGATAGCCCAAGCAGTTTGGCACACCTGAAACAATGCCCTAGGGGGGGATTTCGACCCTCCGCTTGAATCTTTGTATGAACTTGAGTTTGCGCCGTCTCCTCCTGGAAGGTAGAAAATCTCAGACGCAAGCGTGATGCAAAACACCCTGGAATTAATGTGCACGGACTTTGATGGTACGATTTACGACGAATCAGTACGACCTCCCATACCTGCAACATTTCTGGAATCTGTCGCCAACATGCAAGAGCGCGGCATTTGCTGGATGGTCAACACAGGCAGGGAAAAGGATTTCCTCCTCGAAAGTTTACGGGAACATGGCTCTGGTTTGTTGCCAGATTACATTGGCGTTGTCGAACGAGAGCTTTACGTTCTGAAATCTGGGAATTATACACCCTTGGAATATTGGAACCTGGCATCGAAAAAAACCCACGCCTCATTGTTCGAACAGCATACAAACTTGATGATTGATATCAGGCGATGGATCAACACAAGCTTCGACGCAGATATTTACGAGGATGAGCACTCTCCCATATGCCTCATCGCAAGGAACAATGGAGACGCCGATGCAATCCACGCCCACGTTCAAGAGGCCCTGATAGATCATCCCGAATTGTCATGGGTGCGAAATGATGTTTATGCCCGTTTCAGTCACGCAAAAATACACAAAGGAACCCTCCTAAAGCAGGTTGCTAAACTCCAACAAATCCCTGCAAGTCGCATCCTCGCTGCAGGCGATCACCTTAATGACCTTCCCATGTTGCACCCTGAATACGCTGCGCACTTGGTCGCCCCCGCAAACAGTGTTCCCGAGGTGCGACATCAGGTCAGTGAGCACGGAGGATATATCAGTTCAGGCATTGCCGGATGGGGAATACAGGAGGCGTTACTGAAAAAAGGTTTTGGAGGGCGGTGACTTTTTCTTCACAACCAGGTAGGACAACCAAGGAGATTTCATACCCACAGTAACCGCACTCGTTTTTTGAACCCTTCCGGTATGAAAAAATGTCAACCAAAACCTGCTTAATCGTTTGACAGATTGCACCGATAAATCTACGTTGATCAGCAATGCAACTGCATTTCTGTTGCAGCAGTTACTCTATCTGACCACACCACTATCAGAATCGTTAATCTGCATCCATTTTGAATGAATGATCCCATTGCGTCCGTTCCGACTTCGAGCGGAGACCAAAACAACTCTAACATTTCAGAAGCGGTCATACGGATCGCGGGAAACTCACAGGACGGCATACAATCCATAGGTGGTTTCCTAGCTAGGCTTGCTGGTCGCAGCGAACAGGAGGTGATGACTTTCATGACCATCCCCTCGACCATCTCGGGTGGTCCTTCCATTTTCCAGGTACGCATTGGCACTGGCGAAGTGCTCAGTGCGGGTGACGAGGCAGATATCCTACTGGCATTTTACCAGCATTCCTACGAGGGACACATCGGGTCTCTCAAACCAAATGGCATCGTGTTATATGATGCCGATCATGTGGAACCGAATGATGCATGGGCCTCGAAATATCATCATGTAGGCATTCCAATCAGTAACCTCACCATAGAAGCCATCGGTGGAACAGCCCGAGACAAGGGCAAAAACATATATTCACTGGGACTGATCTGCCGTGTATTCAATCTGGATTCAGAGAAAATCAAGCGCCTCATCACCGAGAAATTTCATGGTAAAAATCCAGCAATAACAGAAACCGCTCTCAATGCCTTCAATGCTGGTTATCATTATGAACTTGGAAACCTGATCGAAACCTTTGCATTCATCGAAAGTACAAGCCGCGAAACAGCCCAGGTGGTCATGACCGGCAATGAGGCGCTGACCTATGGATTGATCGCAGCTGGAGTTCGATTTGGCGCGGGTTACCCAATCACTCCGTGGTCAGACATCATGGAACTGTTGCGGCGTGAATTGCCAAAATATGGCGGCTCGTTTATCCAATGCGAAGATGAAATCGCCTCAATCTCCATGGCATTGGGTGCCAGCTACGCGGGCCGGGTAGCTGTAACCGGTTCCAGTGGACCAGGTATTTCGCTCAAGACTGAGGCTCTGGGCTGGGGTATCATGGCAGAAATACCCCTGGTAGTCGTGGATGTGCAACGAGGGGGACCATCCACAGGCATGCCCACCAATGTGGAGCAGTCGGATCTCAACATCGCCTGCTTCGGTGGACATGGTGACGCACCTCGTGTGGTCCTTGCGCCAGCAAATGTGGAGGACTGTTTTTACACGGCAATGGAGGCAGTGAAGATAGCCCGCCAATACAGCACCCCAGTGATTCTCCTGACCGACCAATCCATCGCCACCCGCATTGAGGCGTTTGATGAACCCAACTTGAAAGAACTCTGTCAGGATATCTCGCCGGACCTGAGTCCCGTCGACGATCATAAACCATATGCCCTCGACAACGATTCAGGTGTCAGCAGACATGTGGCCCCAGGAACACCTATCCGCAGCGGAAAATATCCGATTGTCACAGGGCTAGAACATGATGAAGGCGGACATCCAACAGGATCTCCGAAGCTTCATCAGCAAATGACCAGCAAGCGAAGGCGTAAACTCCAGACCCTTGCCAAAGAATTGCCAACCCCGCAGATTTACGGTGGAGGCGAAGGTGATGTATTGCTAGTGGGCTGGGGTTCCACACAGGGACCACTGCACGAGGCGGTTGAAAAGGCACGCAAACGTGGTGACGCTTGGTCCTCCCTCCACATTAAACACATCAATCCATTACCAGAAAACCTGCAGGAAGCGTTCAACGGATTCAACCACATCCTTGTGGTTGAGATGAATGACGAAGGACTCTACGGGTTCGGCCAGCTCGCCGCCATTTTGCGAGCCAGATTCTGCGATCCCAGAATCAAAGGCATTAACAAAAGCGATGGTCTCACATACAAGGTCAAGGAAATCCAGCAAAGGGTTCAGGAAAAACTGGGTCAAAACACTTAATTCTAGTCATAAACGCATCCATTTCAGGCAGTTAAATCATGATCGCAAGCAAGACCGCTGACCAAGGCAGGGAACAAAACGAGCCATCTTCCACCGATCCCTCTCAAACCGCCCGTGCACCCCTTACAAAAAAGGAAATTGCTGCGGACCACCCTACATGGTGCCCCGGATGTGGTGATTTCTCGATCCTTGCTCTCTATTTTCGATTGATCCAGCAGCGAGGCCTTCACCATGAGAAAGTCACCACTGTAGCGGGGATTGGCTGCTCGAGTCGCTTTCCCTATTTTGTCCAAGCCAACGGTG
>JAAZXX010000003.1 GCA_014239995.1 Verrucomicrobiia bacterium | reverse complement strand
AAGAGGCTTTGCCGTGGAACACAACCCTTTAATCGTAAAATACAGTCCTTAGCCGTTGGCCTGCACGTCCATGTGTTATCCACAGATCGCGATGTCTGTTGGAATGCTACCCCAGGTCTGTGCCTGCTTTGAATCAACGGGGTTCCTGGATAGCTTGATTCAAGTAAAACGATACAATCCTCACTGGCTTTCCTGAATCCTTGATGTTAGGATGCTTGCATGAATTCTCACAGGCTAACTGGAACCATGCTTGTGTCCTTTGCCTTCCTGATGATGCCTTTCGTTTTGCTCCAAGGGCAGGTTTCTACCCTGGAGGCTGTTCACATTGTCGAGATTTTTACGGGTGGGGAGGTGGATCAGGTCCAAAAAAACGAGGATTCCAAAGGCAGTTTCTATGTTCTCGAAGGTCATACCGGTCAGGTTTCCTTTCTGGCTCGCGTCCATGCTGTGCATGGGCGACTGTTGTCTGTGGAACATCTGACTGCAAGCGGAGTCAAGAAAACCTATACTTGGCCCGGAATACGGGTGGTGGCCCATCGTGGCGGCGCGCGTCTGGGTCCCCCTGAAAATACACTGCAGGCCATTGAAAAAGCCATCGAAGTGGGTGCTGATCTCATTGAGGTCGACATACGTCAGACGCGCGACGGTCATCTCGTCCTGATGCATGATGTGACGGTGGACCGGACCACGCACGGTAAGGGTCGACTGGCCGATATGGATTTAGAGGAAGTTCGGACCTTGGAGGTGCGTCACGAAGGGACCGACATCATCCGGGTGCCGACCCTTCGTGAGGCGCTGATGCTGATGAAAGGCCGAATCGATCCAGATCTTGATTACAAGGAAGGAGACCTCGATCGGTTGTTGGGTCTGGTCAGGGAGCTTGGCATGGTCGAGTCAAGCACCATGTATGGTTCATGGGAGCGTTGTCGTCTGATTGCCCGCAAGGAGCCAGGGATGCGGATTCGTCCCACTGCTGAATACCCCCTGCAGGTTCCTTCCCTGGCGAGAGAATTACGTCCTGCGATCATCAACATGGATTGGCATGCGGTCAGCGAAGAGGCCATCCGTCTGGCGCATACGCATGGTTGTCTCGCGTTTGTGAACTGCCTTGGTCGCGCTGACAAGCAATTTTACATGCGGTTGGCTGTCGCAGCAGGTGCGGATTACATCCAATCAGACCGACCTGATCTGGTGGTGGCCTACCTGAAAAATGAAAATTTGTATCGTCTTTCCAAAAATACTACAGGTCTTCCCGCTACCCCACTGCGGTCGCCGCAACTTGCATACCCTTTTCGATGACCCAAGCCTGGTCTTGACCTGGCAGCTGTGTTCATGAATAGTGCGCATCGATGCCCCGTAATTTAAGCCAGATTGCTCCCCAATGGTGGGATTACACGACACTGGAAGATGAACTCATCAGGGATGCTGCATCTCTGAGCGCACGCAAGATCAAGGGGTTGAGCCGCCCCGGTTTTAAGGTGGTTTTTTACGACACACTGGAGGCTTTTTACCTGGCAGAGGCCCTTGAATACGTTGAAACATGGAAGTCCTCCACGGAGGACAATCCCGTCGGGATCTGTGGCCCAATAGGCCCTACCGAACAACTGCCCCTGGTTGCCATGTTGGTCAATGAACTCCAGATTGATATACGCAGTGGTCATTTCTGGGGTATGGATGAATGGTGTGTCAACGGGAAGGAGGTAGATGTCACGCATCCCCTGAGCTTTGAACGTGCTGATCGTCATCTTTGTTTTGACCGCCTGCGGCGCTCACTGAAAATGCCGGATTCCAACCTGCACTTTCCAAAAGCCGATACCTCGTCTTACCGTGCAAGCTGGAAAGGTGTGCGCTGTGCGGTCATGCAGGGGGGGCAGGGCGATGTCAAGCATTGGGCTTTTAATGATCCCCCTCGTCGCCAGGGGCGATACAAGTCTGCGCCACCAAGTCCGGAGCAATACAGAAAACTTGCAACCCGCGTGGTTGAACTCCATCCCCTGACGATTGCCCAGAATGCGCGCACTTCTGGAGGTGGCAATATTTCTATCGTGCCCACTGAGGCGGTGACCGTGGGTCCCAGGGAAACCTGGATGGCGGATAAGGTTTCCATCTGGCATGCAGGGACGCACGACAATCCTTTTGGCCAGCGCTTGACAGCCTTGATGGTTGCCAAGGGCATTCCGGATAGCTCGGTTCCCATGTCTTTGCTTGCCGATCATCCAAATGTTCAATTTAATTTCTACACAGGTGGCATCGGCTCCTGCGATGTCGAAATGCACTGATCATCCCTTATCCAATGAATCGTTCCAATCAACCTCCCAAATATGATACCCGGGCCATGCTCCTTGGTCTTTTGTTCATGACATTGCACGCCTTTGCTGATGACCACCCCCATGCTCGTGTCCCGCAAGGTACCGCACTGGATCGCTATGTCTATGCCCCGGATGCGCATTATAGTTATCGACTGGTCAAGACGCTGAAAGCTGAACAGGCCTCGATCCATGTTCTCGAAATGACCTCCCAGCAATGGCTGAGTGAGACTGAGGTAGACCGTCCTGTCTGGAAACATTGGTTGAATGTGATCGTTCCCAGAAATGTCCTTACTGATACCGCTTTGCTCTTCATAGGAGGTGGTAAAAATGGTGGAGAGGCTCCCAATACATCCGATGCACGCATGGTCCAGATAGCTCATACCACGGGGTCTGTCGTAGTTGAGTTGAAGATGATTCCGAATCAGCCCCTTGTCTTTAAGGATGAGGGTTTACCTCGGAGTGAGGACGCCCTGATTGCCTACACTTGGAACAAATATCTTCGCACGGGCGAGAGCCGTTGGCTTGCTCGACTTCCGATGACTAAGGCTGCCGTCCGGGCTATGGACACCGTCACTGCATTTTGTGCGGGAGACAAGGCGGGCCAGGTCTCAGTGCGTCAATTCGTTGTGGCTGGAGGTTCCAAGCGCGGTTGGACCACTTGGACTACCGGCGCCGTTGATAAAAGGGTGCGGGCTATCTTTCCCATCGTAATCGACATGCTGAACGTTATTCCATCCTTCAAGCACCATTTTGATGCTTATGGTTTCTATGCCCCTGCGGTTGGAGACTACGAATCCATGGGAATCATGGAATGGCAGGATACCCAGGAGTATCAGGCTCTCACAAAGATTGTGGATCCTTTTGAGTATCGGGACCGCATGACCATGCCTAAATTTATTATCAACGCCTGTGGTGATCAGTTTTTTCTGCCTGATTCATGGCGTTTTTATTATGATGAACTCAAGGGCGTAAAGAACCTCCGCTATGTCCCAAACGGGGAACACAGCCTCAGGGACACGGATGCCTATGAGACCCTGTTAGCGGCTTACCTTTTTATCCTGCACGACTTGCCGATTCCCTCCATTAACTGGCATTCTTCGTCCCCTGGTCATGTCGAGGCCTCTGTTTCGGGCATCGCTCCCGAGAGTGTCAAGCTATGGCAGGCAGAGAACCCCGATGCCCGCGATTTCAGGGTCGACACGATCGGCAGGACATGGACTTCTCGTGACTTGACGCCTGCTGGAGGAGATGAAATGTCCTACGAGGTTGTCGTCGAGGCACCGGAGAAGGGCTGGAAGGCCTTCATGATGGAGTTTACCTTTCAGGCCGACAAGATGCCGGTGCCACTGAAAATGACGACTGGCGTTTACATCACACCCGACACCCTGCCTCACAAGGGTAAGGCAGGAAACCTCTAAGCGCCATGGAATGCCTCCCAGATCTGTCCTCCCTTCTTGGACTTGGTTTGTCGTGGTGAGGGTTTGCCGCTTGATTTCCTGAGGGGCATCGGGGTCATGAACCGACGCGAGGTCTTCACCACCGATTTGAGTTTACGGGATTGGGGCTTTTCAAGGATGGGGTGACTTGCTACAAAAAAACGATGTATCCCACGTTGCGCACCAGGTGCTTGTTGATCGTCATCTGTTTAGGATGTGTGATCCCGTTGCTCGGGGATGTGAGACCGAACATTCTCTGGATTACCAGTGAAGATAATGGCCCTCATCTTGGGTGCTATGGTGATGAGTATGCGAATACACCTCACCTGGATGAACTGGCCTCCAAAGGGTTGATTTATCGAAATGCCTGGTCGACGGCCCCTGTCTGCGCTCCTGCGCGCACGACCATTATTTCCGGAGTTTATCCTCCCTCCACTGGCTCGCAGCACATGCGCAGCATGACGCAGTTGCCTGCTTCCATGAAGATGTTTCCCCAATATCTCAGGGAGATCGGATACTACTGCAGTAATAACAGTAAGGAGGATTACAACCTCGTGAACCCGGATTGTCTCTGTGATTTCCTGTAACTTGATTATTGTCCGATGACCGCAACCCAGCCGTTTCTATAATGAAATTCCCATGGTAGAGAGTCCTTTTTCATGAAACCAACGCACCATCCATGTCAAAAAGAGACTCTTCGCATCGGGGTGATTGGGGTGGGGTTGCTGGGAAGTGCCCTGGCCGAAAGACTCATCAGTGCCGGATACCATGTCGCAGGTTATGACCCTCGGTCATTTCATGTTTCCGCTGTCCAGGTTGCCGAGAGTGTTCCTGAGCTGATCCAAGGCTCGGATGTTTTGTTTTTAAGCCTTCCCAACAGTTCGGTTGTTTCCGAGGTGGTGCGGGCGCATGTGGCTGCGTTCCGTCGTGGTCATGTGGTGATGGATACCACCACGGGAGACCCGGACCAGATGATGGAGCTGCATGCTTGGCTCAAAGAGCGGGAGGTGTCTTATCTAGAGGCCAATATTGCCGGTTCGAGTCAGGCCATGCGATCGGGAGATGTGACTCTTTTTCTGGGAAGAGAACCTTCCATCATTCAGGCTCATGAGGACCTGATCACCTCTCTGAGTCCGAAGTTTTTTCACATGGGTCCCGTAGGGATGGCATCCAGATTCAAGTTGGTGCACAACCTTGTGCTTGGCCTGCACAGGTTGGTGCTGGCAGAGGGCTTGGAATTTGCACGCTCCCTTGGGATTGATCCGGAGCATGCGCTCGACATACTGATGAAGACGCCCGCCTTCTCGAGTGTCATGGAAACCAAGGGGCCATCCATGGTCCATCGTGATTACGACCCACCAAAGGCACGATTGGTTCAGCATCTGAATGATGTGCACCTGATGCTGGGGCAGGCCCGGGCCACGGGAGCCCATGTTCCCCTGACTTCCATACATGCCCGTTTGCTTGGCGAAGCGGTCAGAGACGGACTGGGCGATATGGACAACAGCGCCATCGTCGAGTTGTTCAGAAAGGACCATTCAAAGGAGAACCCTGATGGATAGTCTGTCGTGGATCGATGGGAGTGTGGTCCTGCTTTACCTTGTCGGGATCACCATGCTTGGCATTCGGATGGGGAAGCGCATCCAAAAGCACACCGAGTATTTTATGCCCCGCCGCTTTGGAAAAGCGATGATGATGATGCATGCCTTTGGTACCGGTACGGCATCAGACCAGGCTGTTGTGGTTGCCTCAGGTACCTTTCGAAATGGGCTTTCCGGTATCTGGTATCAGTGGCTTTGGCTTTTCAATACGCCCTTTTATTGGGTCTTGGCACCGATTTTCCGTAGATTCCGAGCCACGACGACAGCTGATGTATACGCACTTCGCTTTGGTTCCAGTGTCGCAACACTCTTTGCGCTGGTGGGTATTCTTGGGCTTTCCGTGAAAATAGGCCTTCTACTCAAAGGGGCTGGGGCATTGATAGAATCAGGCACACAGGGTGCAATCCCCTCATCCTACGTCGTTCCGGTGGTGGCCGTCATGTTTGTGATCTATGGCATGGCTGGCGGTCTCGCCGCCGCGATCGTTACCGATTATATCCAAGGAATCCTGACGGTGGTTTTTTCTGTGATGCTGTTGCCTTGGGTGCTTTTCGCCGTAGGAGGACTTGAAGGTATCCGGAGTACGGTTTCCAATCCAGATATGCTTTCCCTGGTGGCGCCATCAGGTATCACGCCTTTTTTCATCTTCACTTTTGCAATGCTTTCCCTTGTCGGAATCGTCGCCCAGCCTTTCATCATGGGGGTATGCGCGGCTGGACGCACGGAGATGGACGGTCGTTTTGGTTTTGTGGCTGGTAACCTGATCAAACGACTCTGTACCGCAGCATGGGCCCTGACCGGTATTGCTGCGGTGGCATGGTATCTCCAGAAGGGTGTCGATTTGCAGCAGGTAGATCCAGATCAGGTATATGGACAGATGGCTGCTGAGTTTCTTCCGAGGGCCATGCCCGGTCTATTGGGTCTTTTTCTGGCCTGCTTGTTGGCGGGCGTGATGAGTTCCTGTGATTCCATGATGATTTCCGCTGCTGGGCTTTTTACAGAGAACCTTTACAAGCCGATGTTACCCGGAAGGAAATCCGAACATTATCTGCTTGTCGGCAGGGTGATATCACTTCTTGTTGTGGTAGGCGGGGTTGTTTTTGCCTTTCTCATGCCCAATGTCGTGAGTGGCCTCAAATCGTGGCTCAAAATTGCCCCGATGCTGGGGGTCGCCTTCTGGATGGGGCTGCTGTGGAAAAGGTTCAACGCAACGGGAGCATGGGCCAGTACCTTGACCGGTTTTCTTGTCTGGTGGTTGACATTGGAACCCAATGTCCTGGAGTGGGTGCAGTCATGGAGCATCGCGCACACTTGGGGTATCGTTTCCACCGTTGCTGAGGCTCCGGTGATGTATGAGCCATGGCAAATCGTTTTCTTTCTCTCCGCAGCCTTAATGGCCGGTATTTTCGGCAGCTTGCTCACGGCCCGACCAGATAGGGGAACGTTGCAACGCTTCCATGGATTGATCCGCACGCCTGTTGAGCCAGGTGAGCTTATCGAGGAGAGTTGCCGGCTTCCTGTACAAACATCTGCTGTTCCAAGAAACTGCTGGTTTGCCAACTCCGATTTTGAGGTGCCAATCCCTTCCCGTACGTCCGTTCTTGGTTTTTTCCTGGCCTGGCTGGCCGTGGTTTTCATGGTCGGCGGGTTTTATTGGCTCTTGAGTTCCACTTGATCTCAGTTCCTGCCTTGGGTCTTTTCATCCACTTGCCAGGGATTTTTCAGAACTTCTCTGAAATCCTTAGATCATCCTTGAGATGTCCTGCATTAATGTTAACTAAAGGGCGTCATGGAAAAAAACCAAGAAGACTCCACCAAGAAACACATCATCGTGGTTGGTGCAGGCCCGGGTGGCTTGACAACAGCCATGCTGCTGGGGGCTCGGGGCTTCAAGGTGACTCTTTTGGAAAAGGCAGATCGAGTCGGAGGGCGAAGTGCTGCCCTGGATTTGAACGGCTACAAATTTGACACGGGTCCCACTTTTTTAATGATGAAGTGGTTGCTCGATGAAGTGTTTGAGGAAGCCGGCCGCAAAAGCAGCGATTATCTTGATTTTGTGAAACTTGAGCCCATGTATCGGCTTCAGTTTGCCGATAAATGCATTGAGCCCACTACAGATCGCACCTCAATGCTCAAGCAATTAAACGAAATATTTCCGGGCAATGAAAAGGGTTACTGGGAATTCCTTGAAAGGGAGCAGGAGCGCTTTGAGAAGATGACACCATGTTTTCAGCGTGATTACACTTCCCTCATCAAGTATCTCTCCATGGATTTACTCAAGGCCCTGCCGTACCTTTCGTTCGGTAAGTCGGTCATGGACGTCCTGGGGGGTTACTTTAACGAAGAAGAGCTCAAGCTCGCATTTACTTTCCAGTCAAAATACCTTGGCATGTCTGCTTGGGAATGCCCTGGTGCCTTCGCCATGCTGCCTTTTGTAGAACATGTTTATGGTGTTTATCACACCCAGGGTGGTTTGAGCGAAATCTCAGAGGCAATGGCTAGGGTCTGCAGGGAACATCATGTGGATTTACGTCTCAACGCACCCGTGAAACAGCTCATACTTGCCGGTCGCGATGTTCAGGGAGTTGAGTTAGAATCTGGCGAACGCATCATGGGGGATGAAACCATTTTGAACGCTGACTTTGGATATGCCATGGAGAACCTTGTGCCACCCGGTGTTCTGAAAAAATACACACCTGAAAAGCTGGAACGTCTTGATTATTCATGCTCCACCTACATGCTTTACCTGGGACTGGACACGGTCTATGACTTGCCTCATCACACTATCTTTTTTGCCAGGGATTACCGCCAAAATATCGAGGATATTTTTCAGAATAAACGGCTTTCAAGCGAGATCTCTTTCTACATACGCAACGCGAGCATCACCGATCCTGGCCTGGCTCCCAAAGGACATTCTGCGGTCTATGTGCTTGTGCCTGTACCTAATCTCACCGGTGAAACCAAATGGTCCAGTGAAAAGGAACCTTTCCGCGAACGTCTCATGGAAGCCTTGGAAACACGGGCCGGTATGAAGAACCTGCGATCCCATATCCGCGAAGAAGCCGTATTAACACCAGAGGACTGGGAAGGCATGAACGTGTATCAGGGAGCCACGTTCAACCTTTCACACAAATTATCGCAAATGCTTTATTTCAGGCCGCGTAACAAGTTTGAGGAGCTCGGTCACTGCTATCTGGTCGGGGGGGGGACCCACCCGGGCAGTGGCTTGCCTACAATTTATGAATCCGGACGTATCGCGGCAAATTTAATTTGTCGACAACATCGAGTTCCCTTTGTCTCCAAAAACAAGCAGGTCTGATGAACTGGTTTCAATTCGCGCGTTTGATACACTCCATCTATGGGTCTCAAAAGACACTTCCAGATCTGGAATGGATAGAGAATCTTGGCCTGCTTGCCGTCAAATTAGGACAAATGCACGCGTTGCGGGTTGATTTTCTGGACCCTGCAAAATGTCAACATCTTGCCAAGCTGTATCGTCGTACAAATGCGTTGGCTCCCGATGATTTCATGGAATTGTTGGAGCACACGGCGCCACCTGGCTTTTCTGCAGCTTTTGAATCCATTCAATCCAAGGCCTATGCCTCGGCTTCCGTTGGACAGGTGCACAAGGCCCGACTCAGGGATGGTTCTCCGGTGGTCATCAAGGCAGTCAAGAAGGATGCTGAAGCCCAGTTCAAATCGGATGTCCAGAGTTTGCGCAGGCTCATGAAACTTGTCACGGGACTCTACCCTCCTTTGAAGCGGGTGGGGGATCCTGTGGCGATTCTAAGCGATATCGAGGAATATACCCTCAGCGAGCTGGATCTGACGCACGAGGTAGAGGGTCAGGAAACCCTGCGTCGTCTCAAGGAATGCCACCAGCAGCGGTTTGACCTCGATGCCTTGCGTCTTCCCAGGATCTATCATGATCTATGCAGTGAAAATATCATGGTTTCGGAGTTTGTAGAAGGTAGGACGGTGGATGAATTGCTGGATGAGGGGTGTTTTGACTATGCAGACTTGGTGGAACTATTTCGCGTTCAGGGTTACTTTATTTTTTGCATTGGGGTTTTTCATGGAGATCTGCACCCTGGCAATGTGATCATTAATGGTGATGAAATCTGCTTTGTGGACACGGGTTTCATAGGGTGTGTCGGAGAAAATATCAGGCGCGGATTATTTCATTTTTTTCAGGGATTGTCTGTTTTTGACTATAACATTTGTGCGCTTGCCTTGAATGAGATGTCGGAAATAAAAATAGTGGGTGAGGCCTTCGATCACTTTCACCAGAAGATGTTGGATCTTTATGTTGATTTTACGGATGCAACTGTATCTCAAGTGAGTCTGACAAGGCAGATGATGCAAACCATCAAGCTCGGTGTGCTGTGTGGTATGCATTTTGAAAAGGGTATCTTTTCAGTGATCCGTAGCCTCATGTATATGGACGGCATGGTACTTCGTTGCAATCCGGATGCCGTGCTCATGAGGGATATTCGTCCTTTTGTAAGTGAAGCCAGTGACATGGTATAGCCCACTTTACGCTCTTGCTTTCTGTTACTTGTCTGGGGCTCCATGCTCCTTGAACCCATGGTAAAGTCTGATTGTACCACAAGGATTGATTCAAGCTCCTGATCCGATTTGTCCTTGTTCAAACTCGGCATCTGGATCACCTTGATATAGAACCAACTTATCCCGATGAAAAAAATCACGATTCCCGATTCCTTTGAGGACAAGTCCTATCACGCCGCAATGACCGCTGCTGAAGACGTTAAGAAGCAACCAGATACGCCGCAGACACGTTCTCATGCCTACAGCCTTTCCTTTCAGGATCCTGAGTTTTTGTTGAAGGACGAAATGCGGAGTGTTCGTCTGATGTTGGAGTTTGAAAAACCGGAGATTCTTCAGAAATGGCATCGTATTGAATCGACAATTGTCATGTTTGGAGGTTCGAGGATCGAATCGCGCAAGACAGCACTTGAGCGTGTTGATGCGATACAGTCGCGTTTGAAGAATTCGCCGGAGGATCTTTCCATTCAGAAGGAGCTTGCCGCAGCGGAGCACCTGCTGAAGTGGTCGAGATACTACGACGTGGCACGTGATTTAGGGCGTTTGGTTTCCTCCTCGTGCCAGTTGTCTGGTATCTGCAACTTTGTAGTGAGTACCGGTGGAGGACCTGGAATCATGGAAGCTGCTAACCGTGGTGCCCACGATGTGCAGGCCAAGAGCATCGGGCTCAACATCGTGTTGCCCCATGAACAAGCCCCGAATCCTTACATCACCCCGGAGCTTTGCTTTCAATTCCATTACTTTGCCATCCGTAAGATGCATTTTCTGAAACGGGCCAAAGCTCTTGTATGCTTTCCTGGCGGTTTCGGGACCCTTGATGAGCTTTTTGAGGCACTGACCCTGATCCAAACCAGGAAAGTGGATCCTATCCCGGTTATCCTGGTGGGAGAGGCTTTCTGGAAACGCTTGATTGATTTTGATTTTCTGGTGGAGGCTGGCACCATTTCTCCCGAGGATCTTGATCTCTTTTCCTACGCTGAAGATGCCCAGGAAATATGGGATTATCTCTGCAAGTATTATCATCTCGCCTCCGAACAATAAATCTTGGAAACGCTTCCTGTTGACGCAGGAGAGTAAAACGATCATATTTCAACCTCCCATGAGAAAGCATTTGAAATTTAATCGAAGACGGTTTTTAGGGACCTTTCCAGCGATGGTTGCGACTGTTCAGATGGTTCCACGCCACGTGCTTGGAGGGCAAGGTGTCCTCAGCCCGAATGAAATCCCGACCAAAGCAGTCATCGGTGTGGGCGGCATGGGGCGTGGCCATTTGAAGAATATTAACCCGGGTGCCAAGCTCATTGCGGTATGTGATGTGGACCGGGGGCACTTGAAGACTGCCACGGACCAATCTGGACCGGATGTCAAGGGTTACACTGATTTCAGAGAAGTGCTTAGTCGCAAAGACGTGGACATCGTGCATATCCCGACCCCGCCACACTGGCATGCCTTGATTTCCATTGCGGCTGCTGAGGCGGGCAAGGATATATGGTGTGAAAAACCAATGACACGGACTATTCATGAGGGGGAAAAGGTTGTGGAAGCGGTCCAGCGCCATCAGCGTATTTTTCGCCTCAACACATGGTTTCGTTTTCGATCTGGTTTTTACGGTATGGGAACGGAGGTTAAACGCATCAAAAAACTGGTTGAGAGTGGACTTCTCGGTTGGCCCCTGAAAGTGACCCTCAACCAGGCAACAGGTTTCAACTGGAAGCACGGTTGGAGTGGTCGTACAGACTTGACCCCTCAACCGGTGCCCGAGACGCTGGATTACGACTTCTGGCTTGGACCTGCCCCCTTCAAGCCCTACCACCCTCATCGCGTGCATGGCACATTCCGTGGATATTGGGATTATGATGGAGGAGGTCTTGGAGACATGGGACAACACTACATTGATCCAACCCAGTACCTACTGGGCAAGGACAATGAAAGCCCGATTGAAATCGAAGCCGACACCGACCCACAGGATGATGATGCCGTCAGTGGGTGGCGTTGGATTCGTTTCAAGTATGCTGACGGCTGTGAAATCCTCTTGGATGGAGAAAATAAACTGACCGACGCGGCTTACCTTGAGGGGCCTAAAGGTAAACTTTTCAAGGGTTTCAAGTCCGATATTCCCGATCTGGAAAAGAAATTGGCTGAATTTCCTGACCCGGAACCCCAGGTCACTGACTTCATTCAGGCTGTGCGCGAGAGAAAACCTTTTGCACTGAACGACCAGAACGGACACCGGTCCTGTACCATCGTTAATCTTGGTAAGATTGCCCTGAGAACACGACGGGTGCTTCGTTTTAACAACTCCACGCAGCGCTTCATCGACGATGAGGATGCCAACAGTTACATCAAGCAGCCGATGCGGGCACCCTGGGTGATTTGAAAAGAGAATGCGTGCGTGCCATGTGAGCTGTGGTATGCCGTCCCCTCCTTGAACCAACAGGAGGGTTTCTTTCTCCCGGCAGCTTTGTTTTCCCTGTTGTAGCAGGCCCGGTTTGTATGCCCAGAATTCAGGGGAAAACGCCAATCAAAAGATGCCTTACGGCTTGAAGCTCCTGCTGCGTGATTATCTAGCGTGACAAACAATGAAGAAGTATGATGATTTCCATCACAGATCGTGCCAGAATTCTCGGGTCCTGCTTGAAGGGCCCGGAATGTGGGCAACCATTCGCATGCAGCATCAAGATCATATCTTAGAGTTTGCCTCGGTGCACGGCACGCAATCAAAACTTTCATGATGGAACATATCCTGGCCCAGATAACGCTGGTACTTCTGTTGGGGGTTGGATCGCAATGGCTTGCGTGGCGTTTACGTCTTCCTTCCATTCTGATGCTCCTGGTAGCTGGCTTCGTGGCGGGCCCAGTTACTTATCACCAGTGGATCAACCCTGATGTTCTATTTGGCGATCTCCTGATGCCTCTTGTTTCCATCAGTGTGGGGCTGATCCTTTTTGAAGGTGGCTTGACACTTAAGTTTCGTGAGTTGGATGAAATCGGTCCTGTTGTCATACGCCTTGTCACGATCGGCGCCGCATTGACTTGGGGATTGAGTCTTCTGCTGGCTCGTTGGTGTCTCGGGTGGGACTGGGCACTCTGTGCCTTGCTGGGGGCTATCCTTACGGTGACCGGGCCGACGGTCATCATGCCACTTCTGCGGTATTTGCAGCCTAATCGTCAGGTGGCTTTTACCTTGAAATGGGAAGGTATCATGATTGACCCGGTCGGTGCCCTGCTGGCCTTGCTGGTTTTTGAAACCATACATCATGGCATGGGGGAGCATGGAGTTCAGTGGACTCAGTTCCCGATACATGCAGCGGTAGGTTTTGTGAAAACAATGCTGGCTGGTGGGGTGACAGGAGTTGCCGGTGCCGCTTGGATTTACTTTTTCTACAAACGCCACTGGGTGCCCGAATACCTCCACAGTCCCTTTGCCCTTATGGTTGCCGTATTGGCCTTTACGGGTGCCAACTACTTTCAGGACGAGGCTGGACTCCTGGCGACCACCGCGATGGGACTCATCCTCGCCAACCAGAAGAAACTGGATATTCGTCATATTCTTGCATTCAAGGAGAACCTTCGCGTACTTCTCATATCCGTACTCTTCATCGTGCTCTCGGCACGTCTTACCTTGGTGGAATTCTCAGCTCTTCCGGTAGGTGGGGTCATCCTATTCCTTCTGGGTTTGTTGTTGATTGCGCGTCCGCTCACCGTCTGGGTTTCCTGCTTGGGGTCCAGCTTGAAGGGAAATGAGCGATTGTTTCTTTCTTGGATGGCCCCTCGCGGTATTGTGGCGGCTGCAGTGGCTTCGGTATTTTCCATGCGACTTGCAGAGGACGGGCTTGCTGGGGCAGAATTGCTGACACCTGTCATCTTTGTGGTGATTGTAGGGACGGTGCTTGTCTATGGATTGACCGCTGCCCCGGTAGCGCGATACCTCGGAGTTTCGAGTCCCGACCCACAAGGTGTGCTCATCGCGGGTGCGCACCCACTCGGACGTCACCTGGGTTTGGCTCTCCAGGCGGAAGGGTTCAAGGTGTTGATGCTGGACAATAATCGACAGCACATCAATTTAGCCCGCATGGACGACCTTGCCGTGCACTATGGAAGCGTTCTGTCTGATGAAGCTTTCGATGAACTGGATCTGTCAGGTATTGGCAGCCTGCTCGCACTGACCCCGAATCACCGAATCAACTCCCTTGCAGCCATTCATTTTTCCGAACTTTTTGGACGTACGAGTGTTTTTCAGTTGCCAGATCAACCCGGCAAATCCCAGCGTACGGATGGTTTTGCGGAGGGCCTTCAGGGACGTACGCTTTTTGCAGGTAAGGCACATTACGCATTTTTCGAGCAGCGCCTGGCGGCTGGATACCTGATCAAGCGTACCGCTCTCACCGAAAATTTCAGTTTTGATGATTTGAAGGAGGCCCATGGTCAGGACGTGCTTCCTCTGTGCATCATCACTGAATCTCGCAAGCTCCAGATCCTTACCGTGGAAAAGGAAAACCTTCCGAAAAAAGGACAAGTCCTGCTCAGCCTTGTCCCACTGGGAAACACGGCACGGGCGTGATTGCCTGGCTCCCATTGCTTCATCTCCGATGGAGTGGCCCCTTTGTGTTCCTTGACCTCATTATACTCAGGCCTGAAAGATACATTCCAACGGCACACGCAATTCCAGGCTGTTGCGTTGAACAGCCCGCCTGTGCTTGGCCCCAGGCCCCAGATAGGGGATCTCGGTGATGGAAGATCCAGGAAGCCATTTGTGGAGTAATGCACCGTTGCATTCTGCGGATGAATCTGGAGTTTTGACTCCCATCAAAACAAAATGCAGTCGATCTTGGGGTAGGAAGGACTTTAAATGACTGTGATTTAGCAGGATTTGATTCAAAACTCCCAATCGATTGGGGGCTACGATGACCACGGCTTCCTGATATTGTCTTATGATATCGCCGAAATGGTAATGTGTTCCAAGAGGAGACATGAGGCCTCCCGCACCCTCCACGACCAGAATGTCGCAGTGCCGGCGCATGGCTTCAAGATGATCCAGAACTGCCTCCATCGGAACATGCATGGATTGGGGCATGGCCCCCGGCGCCAAGCTGGGAAGGAAGTGCCACGGATTGGTTTCATGCAAAGATAAATGCCGTGCACTCTGCCAACGAATCTTGTGCGCATCTGATCTGGGGCCAGAGCAAAATGGCTTGATTCCCAGAGCGGATTGCCCAAGTCCACGCAGGTGATGCAGACCCATACAGGTCAGGAGGGTCTTACCTGCACCGGTATCTGTTCCCGCGACAAAAACGATACGTGCCTTCCTGGATACAATGCCTTCCTGGTCTTTTGTTTTTATTCCCATCGCATGTTCAGGGTGGCAAATTGCCTTCCATTCAAGCGCACGATCAAAGCCCTGAAAATCCGCGTGTAATCATCAATGCGTGCTTCCACAATGATTTCAAATGTGTTGCTGCGATGAGTGACAAAGCGTCGCATGCTCTGCAGGACGGGAGGGGTGATACTGGGTACCATCATGAGATCCTGGATGCGTGTAAAAGGTAGATCATCCTCGGTTCCGTCCACCCCATCAAAGCCCGCTCGGGTCATCACGATTTCGAAAGCCAAGTTTTCATCCATGCCTGGAATCATCTGCAGCACGCTTGCGGATGCCGTATTGATGTTGACCTGATAACCTCCCACGGTTGTAAAAAGGTCAGATAGACCAAAGTTTGAGCTACCCATGCCCGTAGGCATCAGCGGGTTTTCCGCCGACTGGAAACCGTAAAAAATCTCAGGTGTGATACCTTTGATAAGCAAGAGTTCGGAGAGATCGTCGATGGCTCCATTCTTGACGAGATAGGGAGGGAAAGGGGAGTTGGGTTCTACCAGGTAGGATTCTTCATCGGCACCGTTCAATCGCGTGATAATATCTGGATCCACCCAGTCCTTGAGCGAATCCAGAATCACCGAGGCTTGGAAGGGTTCGACTCCCATGAAAAGTAGGGCCTGTGAGGTGATGACTGGACCGTGCACATTAACATTGAAACGCCGTTCAAGGTCTTCGATCTTCACGTTAATGATGCCATCCCCCAAGGGGACTCCCTGAAGGGAAATGGCTGCCAGGACCTCGTTGGTTCCAAAGGGACCACCAGCCCACATCTGATTCAGTGCATCGAACTGGTTTTCAATAGGGATTCGCATTTTCTCGGCCAAGACGTATTTTGCCAATTCGACTCCTGAGCGCCCCATCCATTCCATGTCAGGATCCCTTGTGGTATTGATCGCAAGGCGCGTCTCAATTTTCATCGAGAAACTGAAATGAGCCGCCATGATACCTAGTGCCACCACCACCACCATGACCATGATCAGCGCAATGCCTGATTCAGAGTGGACTGGTCTGTGGCGGTTCATATATAGATTATAATGGTTTAACGTCGAGTTGGAGCGGTTCGTATAGGGGCACGGTTGCTTATGTTGCCTCCCGGGGTATTGGGCGTGGGGCGCTGCCAAGTGGCTCTTACCGTGCTGGCGGGAATCTGGATGATCCGCTTTATCATGCGTTTATCGTCCACCTTGCCTGTTTCCTTGGAAATAAAACCCAACGAAAATCGAACCATGGGAGGAATCTGATTTGTATAAATCCATTCAGGCATCCATTCACCACTCCGTAGGTCGAGAAATTCCATTGTAAAAGCTCCTACATTCTTGGCGAGTACCATGGGATAGGCCTCCTGGCCTTCTTCCAGAGGGGAGAGGATGGGGTTTTGCCGCATGATCAACTGGTGCGTGGAATTGGTTGGTTCCACGCTGAATGTGACCCGTCGCAGGGGCTGGTCGAAAAAAAGTCCACTTCCAGGGAAAGAGGATGGAAGGCGTGCAACCAAACTGAAGGCTGCGAAGGACTCTGTTGTGTCTGCAAGGAACGCGTAATAGGGCATATTGAGTTCGTAAAGGACTGTCGAACTCATGGCATCGGTCAGGGAACGCACCGCGACGCGTGTTCGATGCGCCTCAACAGCCGCGGTGATACCGATCTGCGAACTGCGCACGATGGCCTGCCAGGAGGCAAAAATGGCTACCATCAAGCCACCAAGCACACCTATGGCAACCATGATCTCAATCAAAGTGAAGGCACTGGAGCGAAAAAAGTGTCCAGGCCATCGTGGGACTCTGAGCTGGTGGCGCGAGTTCGCTTGACTGAAGAGGGGCAGCTTCATCTTGGAAGACCTCCCCTCGGAGCTCCCATGTTGGGTCTCCAAAGCAGGATGCTGTTTCGGGTTTGACGGACACTGTTCTCGGACATCCAGTGAATGGAATAGTCCACCCTGTAGAGGCCGTTAGTGGCAACTTCATCGACAAACCCAGCAACAGTGACGCCAGGATGCGCGTCTTCATAGGCGATTTTAATATCGATGGGTAATGGGCCGATTTCCAGAAAATTGGTCATCGAAAGCAGGGCAGGCAGGCTGCTGCGATCCACGTCAAGCGTCTGAAGAATGCGTGCCGTCCTCAGGTGCTGGCTGGTAAGTTGCAGGATGCCAAACACAGAGGTGAAAAAAATAGCGATGGCAATCATGACCTCCAAGAGGCTGAACGCCTCCGTAACGTGACGGAGAGAGAACTTGGATTGGCATCTGTGGGTTCGCATGGAAAGGGGGGTATGCCTGTCAATTGAGGTATTTAGGGTCCACCATACTTGGAATACCAGTGATGGGATCCAGGCTGATGATTCTTCTCTCGTTGTTCATGAATACGGTCGTGGTGAATTCATCCGAGGTGCCGTTTGGGAAGAAACGCACGCGTGCTTCGTTACCCTGCATTTGGTCGATGAAATTGACGTCGATGGTTTCAAGGGCGATATCAGGATCCAATACACGTTTGAACCCGTCCAATTCCTCCAAACCTCCCTGGCCACGTCTGGAGGATTTATTGTTGGTTTCCCATGCTTCATCGAGTGGGATGCTGGGCATTCCCGTCACCTGGGACATGAGACGAGATCGTGATGCTGATGAAACACGCAGGCGGTAGGCATCACCTTCGAACGTGAGCACAAACTCAGCAGGTACACCCTTGAGGATGGCGAGAGCTCTAGCCTGCTTGCATCCGTCCATGATATCCATGGTTGCCTTGGCGATGCCGTGTTTTTCCAAGGCTCTGAGCATGTTGGGGACACCCCAGCCCAGCAAGAGCAGTGTGATGCCTGTTACCAGCATGATTTCGATCAAGGTAAAACCGCGTGCGCGACTGTTTACTTGGAAGATCATCTGCCGATCGAAGAGGTGATTTGAAACATGGCCGATAGAATACTGAAGAGGAGTCCGCCCACCCCAATGGCCATCAGGATAATCATGGCCGGCTCCACAAGGTTGGTCATGACTCTCAACGCAATGGTCAACTCGTTCTCGTAGGTTTCGGCAACACTTTGGAGTGAGCCAGGTACATCACCTGTCTCTTCGCCAATTTTGATTAGATCAATCATCAGTTGCGGGAAAACCTTGCTCCTGGCCAGGGGTTGGGAAATGGTTTTGCCGTCGGTGACATCTTCACGAGTTTTGGCAATGGCCTCTGCCAGTACCGTGTTCGGTATGACTTTTTCGGTGATTTTGAGAGCGGTCAAAACGGGAACACCATTCTTCAGCAAGGTGGCAAGAGTTCGCGCGAACTGGCCAAACAGATTGAGTCTGAAAACCTTTCCGATTACAGGAAGCGTGAGTTTCCATCGGTCAATGGAATGCCTGCCTGCTGAGGTGGCCCGATATCGCCTGTAAACAATCAAAAAAACCAGCAACAGTATCGGAGCCAGCCACCAGTAGGTGGCCGAAATACTGCTGATGGTGATCAGTGCCTGAGTTGAAGCAGGCAGCGGGACCTTCATATCCGTGAAAATTTGCGTAAATTTGGGCAAGATGACCGTCATGAATAGGATGATGATGCTCAAGCCCACCGTGCCGACGATGATTGGATAGATCAACGCAGAGACAAATTTTTGTCGAACCTCTGCGAATCGTTCAAAATGTGCAGCCAGGCGGTACAATACCTCCTCCAAGGCGCCGCTTTGTTCTCCCGCTCGGATCATATTGATGTAAAGATCCGAGAAAATGTGGGGTTGTTTGCCCATGGCTTCCGAGAGACCTTTTCCCTCCATGACGTCCTGACGCAGTTGAAGACTTACTTCCTGCGGAATTCCCTTGGATTCAAGGTGGGTCATGCTCTTGAGTGCAACGGTGAGTGGCATCCCTGAGTGCAGCAAGTTTGCAAGTTGTTGGGTATAGGTGGCTAATTCCTGTAACTTTGGCTTGCGTTTCCGGCCTAAAAGTTCTCGTAAAACGGTAGGTGAGGTGCCACTTTCGGTGTCTGACGCCACCCCCTTTTTACTTCTGCGTGCATTGCCTGCCTTGTTTTCAGCTCGCCCCCTGACCATTTCCAAGCTGATGGGAAGCAGCCCTTCGCGCTCTATCTGCGAGAGTGCAGCGGATCTGTCCGAGACCTCCAGCGATCCCTGAATCAGTTCTCCGTTTCTCTTGCGTGCCTTGTAGGAAAATTGTGGCATAAACCTTATATCTACTAATCAACACATGTTGCCCCCAAAGTTGCGGGCTTGTTTATTTTAAGGGGACATCCAGAGGCGTCAAGCAGGTGTTCTCTTGCCCGGGCGGTGGATGCATCCTCACTTCTTGAGCTGCAACCCTGACCTAACCGGAATTTATCGCACTGGCTACAGTAGTTTGCATGGCGTTGTTTCCCTGCAATACCTGCAACGAACCCCGTGTCTGAGGGCATCATGATCCGGATGGGAAGGTCTGTTTTCGGTTTCATAATATGTTTATCCTGTTGACATGTCCGTGGGCTTCTTGGCATGCAAGGGGTTCATGAATAAAGGTGTCATTCTGGAAGCACTGCTGGAAGTGATGGAATTTAACCTCCGAAGGCATCACTCCGCCAATAAAAGCGCATCAGCTGGTGCCACGGATACTCAATCCAAGGCTGAAACCAAGTGGGACACTTGCGGTCTAGAGGCCTCCTATCTGGCTCGAGGACATGCGATGCAATTTTCAGAACTGGCAACTCAGCTTGATGCCTTGCGTTCCATGCCGCTTCATTCCTATGCTGGAAAGCCGATCGGGGTGGGGGCATGTGTTGAAGTGGAGATTGGAGAGGAGAGGAGTTTCTATTTCTTGGCGCATCACGGGGGTGGGATCGAGTTGAAGCTCGACATGGGCATGGTGACTGTCATTACGCCCGAATCCCCACTGGGTCTAGCTGTGAAGGGAAAAAGGCTTGGAGATGCCTACATCCTCCCGAGTGGCCTCAGTGGTGAAATTGTTGCAATCCAGTGACCTGAACCTGGTTTGAGTGAGCGGCTTGCAAATCCATGACGGCCGGTTTCTGATACGTCAGTCCATGTCCATGATGGTTCTGAATATCCGGTTGACCTAACCTTTGTTTAGGCCCACTATATCGCGCCCGGGCGGGTTTCATCCCTGGCAACCCGGTGTTTCCTTATATGCAAAAAGAGGTGTGCCCTCATAATGGGCAGACCTGTGCCCTTGACCTCTAGATCGAAAACGAGACATTTAAATGACGAAACTTGACACACTTTATGACCAGTTAACCCTCCCTACCAAAGCCAAACTTGCCTTGGTGGTTATGGATGGCGTGGGAGATATTGCTACCAGGGAAAATGGGTTTCTGACCCCTTTAGAGGCTGCAAAAACGCCCATTATGGATGAATTGAGTCGCGAAGCGATCCAGGGGAGGATGACGCCTGTGGCTCCCGGCATTACCCCTGGAAGTGGTCCAGGTCATCTGGGATTATTTGGTTACGACCCGGTGGAGACTCAGGTGGGGCGAGGTGTTATTGAAGCCTTGGGCCTGGGTTTAGAGCTTCAGGCAGGTGATGTCGCTGCGCGTGCTAACTTTTGCTCCCTGGATCCTGATGGGCTTGTTACCGACAGGCGTGCTGGACGTATTGAGACAGAAGAATGTGAACGCCTTTGTGCCCTGCTGTCTGCTGGAATCCAGAAAATCGCTAACGTCCAAGTCATTATCCAACCAGGCAAGGGACATCGTTTCGTGATTATCTTTCGAGGTGAGGGAATGGAAGGCCCACTCAGCGATACGGATCCGCAGCGTGAAGGATTTCCGATTGCGGAGGCGGCTCCTGTGGATGTCTCGTCGAAGAAGGCCCAGAAGGCCGCCAAACTGATCAGAGATTTCTATGAAAAGGCCCTGCCTATTCTCAAGGATGAGCGGCCTGCCAACGGATTCCTCATGCGGGGTATTGCCCACCAGCCCATGATTCCCACGTTTCAGGAACGCTACAAGCTCAATGCTGCCTGTCTTGCAGTTTACCCCATGTACAAGGGCCTGGCTCAACTTGTCGGCATGCAGAAAGTGGAAGGGCCGCAATCCATCAGTGAGCAATTCAACCGATACCTTGAGGAGTACGATCATTTTGACTTCTTCTTTATTCACTACAAGTATACCGACATGTATGGTGAAGACGGTAATTTCGAGGCCAAAAAGCAGGCGATCGAGGCATTGGATGAAGCACTGCCCATCTTGTTGCAAAAGAGGCCCGATGTCTTGGCGATTACGGGAGATCATTCGACCCCTTGTCCCATGAAGGGGCATTCATGGCATCCTCAACCCGTTTTGCTGCATTCGGCTTTTTCGGGGTGTGACAAACTCGATCGTTTCACAGAGACAGGCGCAAATATCGGTTCCATGGGGGTTTTTGAGGCTAAATACCTGATCAGGCACATGCAGGCGCATGCACGCATGTTTGACAAGTATGGTGCCTGATTCCCCTCAAACCTAACTTTTGGTCATGCAGGACTCCTGATAATGAAAGCAGTCATACTCGCCGCCGGTAAAGGCACACGCATGGGAGAATTGACCCATGCACTGCCCAAGCCCATGCTTCTGGTCGAGGGAAAACCGATCCTGGAGCACATCGTTGCCGGCTTGAAAGCAGCTGGAATCTCCCAGATATGTCTCATCACGGGTTGGAAGGGAAATGTCATAGAAGCTCATTTCGGGGATGGGGCTGCCTTTGGTGTGGAGATGATCTACCGATGTCAGGAAATCCAGGATGGGACCGGACGGGCGGCACTACCGGCTCAGGATTTTGTGGGGGATGATGATTTTCTCCTGACTTATGGTGATATCCTGGTGCGATCGCAAACCTATGCCGACATGGTAAAACGCTATGCCGGAGGTGATTTTGCCGGACTTTTGACCGTGACCGAAGGGGAGGACGTCACCAAAGGGGGGATTAATTTCTTTGATAAAGACTTCTGTCTGACCCGCCTGGTTGAGAAACCAAGTTCAGCGCAACTGGAGGCATTGAGGTCGGAAGGAATCCTGAAGGATGGAGATCCGGTTTGGTACAACGCCGGTATCTATGTTTTCAAGTCCGATGCCTTCCAATACATGCATCGGCTGGAAAAAACCTCCAGAGGGGAATTTGAGCTCACCGATGCGATCAGCTCCATGGTGCATGATGAGCGCGTGATGGCTGGCCTCAAGATTCAGGGCAGATGGGTCGACGTGAGGGATCCCCAGGTGTTGGCTTCTCTTGAATCCTAGGCAAGGGGACTTGAAACCATGGACTTTGCGTGTAGCCTCTGAGTAAACAATGAATGATTCGTCAAAAGAGGTGTCCCAGCAGGCTGCGTATCCCTTGGTTGGAAAATTATTCGCTGCCTTCATGATTGGCTTTTTCGTCATGGTGGCCCTTGGCCTCTGGGCCATTTATTCCTACCAGATCAACGCTCCTCGACCTGAACCTGTCTTGTACATGCAGCCTGAGCCCTGATGACGTTTCACGACAGGCTGTGATGGACTCCGGTAATCCGCGTGCTCGGTCTTCATCGCCACGAGTTTCCTTCATTGGTGTCTGGGGGTGGTGCATGGGTGGCCATACAATACCAAAGGTTGCACTTGGTTCCTTGAGGTAGCCTGCTAAATTCAGAGAACATGAATCCCTTGTTACATCCGGATGGTAGTCCTAATCGACGGGAATTCCTGGGCCGTTGCGGCATGGGGTTTGGTTCCCTTGGACTCACTTCCCTTCTAGGAAAATCAGGCTTGCTTTCCGTTACGCCGAAGGCTCATGCCGATCTTGATGTGCCATTGGCTCCAAGGTTTCCGCCCTTGCTGGGGCGCGCCAAGCGCGTGATTCACTTGTTCATGAACGGTGGCCCCTCGCATGTGGACACTTTTGACCCCAAGCCGATGCTAGACAAGTATCATGGCCAAATGCTCCCAACGGCCAATCTCAAGACGGAGCGCCAGACCGGAGCGGCTTTCGCCTCTCCTTTCGGGTTCAGTCGGCATGGGCAGAGTGGCATCGAGGTCAGTGATCTTTTTCCCCATGTCGCGGATTGTATGGATGATATTGCCGTCATTCGCTCAATGAAGGCTGACGTTCCTAACCATGAACCCTCACTGATGCTCATGAATTGTGGGGATGCTCGCCAGGTAAGACCCAGCGTTGGGTCCTGGGTGACCTATGGTCTAGGCAGTGAAAATCAAAACCTGCCAGGCTTCATCGTCATGTGCCCTGGGGGCTATCCGATCCAGGAATCGCAGAATTGGCAGTCGGGTTTCTTGCCTGGTGTTTTCCAAGGCACTTACGTAGATACAAAAAACCGCCAGGTCGAGAAGCTCATTGAACATATCAGAAATCATGACATCAGTCTCAGCGCTCAAAGAAAGCAACTTGATCTTCTGAATCGTATCAACAGAAAACATGCTTTGGAACGCTCCAGTGATCCCCAGTTGGAGGCGCGTATACAGTCCTTTGAGCTTGCCTACCGCATGCAATTGGATGCCACGGACGCTTTTGATATTCAGCGAGAGCCCGAATACATGCGTGCCATGTATGGTGAAGGGGTCCAGGGGAGACAGTTGTTGATTGCTCGCCGCTTGTTAGAACGAGGTGTTCGCTTCATTCAGGTCTGGCATGGCCAAGGGCAGCCTTGGGACAACCACGATGATATTGAAAAAAACCATGGAAGGCTGGCAAAGGAAAGCGATCAACCCATTGCAGCCCTTCTCAAGGACCTGAAGCAGCGTGGTATGCTTGAGGACACTCTTGTGATCTGGGGAGGGGAATTTGGACGGACTCCGACAGTGGAATTGCCAAAACCGGGATCCAATGCGGGGAAAATCAATGGGCGAGACCATAACAATCATGGTTTTACCATGTGGATGGCTGGTGGAGGCGTGCGGGGGGGATATGTGCATGGTGCCACCGACGCGTTTGGCTTCAAGGCAGTTCAAGATGTCGTGCATGTGCATGACCTGCACGCAACCATTCTCTGGTTGCTGGGGTTTGATCACGAACGGTTCACTTTTCGCTATGCGGGAAGGGATTTCAGGTTGACGGATGTTGCCGGAAACGTGATCCACGATCTCATCGCCTGATGCAGTCTAAGCGTATCTTCACTTTATTCACCGCATGGTTTCATGGGTTTTGTCCCCGTTTTCAGACTCAATTTGACAAGTCATTCTGATTCGGTCATAAACGTCTGCCTCATTTGAATCTATGAAACAGAATCCTCATGTGGCCATCGTGGGTGCCTCAGGTGCCGTGGGCGTTGAAATGATCCAAACCCTGGAGAGGAGGGGGTTTCCAGTGGAACGCTTAAGCCTCTTGGCATCCAGCCGATCAGCAGGCAAGAAACTTCGCTTCCGAGGCGATGAACTGGTCGTTGGGGAACTGACGGAATCTTCCTTCAAGGATGTGGACATTGCCCTCTTCAGTGCCGGTGGTGGGATTTCCAAGGAGTTTGCTCCCCTCGCTGTGAGGTCCGGTTGTGTGGTTGTAGACAATTCCAGTGCGTTCCGCATGGATCCGGAAGTGCCCTTGGTGGTGCCAGAGATCAATCCGCAGGATGTTGAAAACCACCGAGGTATTTTAGCAAATCCCAACTGCACCACCGCTATCACCTTAATGGCCCTCCATCCGCTTCATCAGGCTTTTGGCGTCAAGCGAGTGTTTGCATCCAGCTACCAGGCGGTTTCGGGGACGGGCGCGCAGGCAATTGCCGAGCTTGAAAATCAAGTTCAGCAGATTGCCAACAAGGAAACGGTCACGTGGGAAGTGTATCCACATCAGATCGCCTTCAATGTATTGCCCCACGTGGATGATTTCCTGGAAAGCGGATACACCCGTGAGGAAATGAAACTTGAAAATGAGGGACGGAAGATCATGGGACATCCAGGCTTTCGAGCCAGTGTTACCTGTGTGCGCGTTCCCGTTTTTCGGGCGCATGCCATCGCTGTCAGTGCTGAATTTGAAAAAGTCGTCAGTCTGGAATCTGCTCGTGAGATCCTTGATGGAGCGCCGGGACTCGATGTGGTTGATGACACCTCCTGCTCCAAGTATCCGCTACCGCTGAATGCCTCCGGTAAGGATCATTGTGAAGTGGGACGCTTGCGCCTCGATTGTGCCCTTGAGAACGGACTCTGCTTCTGGGTAGCTGGTGATCAGTTGCTCAAGGGGGCGGCTCTGAATGCCGTTCAAATTGCCGAGCTGCTGCTTCGATGAGTCAGATGGTGACTTTCAAATCATGATATGGGTCCTTGTGGATGCGCACGAGGCAGTCCCCATCACCCTGCACTGTTGAATGAATTCCAGATCCACAGGGTGCCTTCAAAGTGCCCTGTGTTACTGAGTCTTTTTTCACTTTTGAGTTGTCACGCCGTGGAAGTCGCTTTCAATATCGTTTGAAATGGTTAAGGTCATCCAGCGGCTCGTCTCTATCCTTTGTGCGTGCCTGGCTGGATGCATGCAAGCCCAGCCCGCGACCCCTAACATCATCATCATCTACGCAGACGATCAGGGTTATGGAGACCTTGCTTGCCTGAATCCAGATGCCAAATTTCAAACGCCTAACCTTGACCGTATTGCTGATGAGGGAATCGTCTTCACCAACGCCCACAGCCCTGACTCGGTCTGTACCCCATCGCGCTATGGCTTGCTGACGGGAAGATATTGCTGGCGCACCGGTCTTAAACGAGGCGTGATGGGAGCTGAAGGGAAATGCCTTATCTCACCTGGTCGTGTGACCATTGCATCCATGCTGAAGGGCCTTGGTTACCGCACGGGCATGGTTGGTAAATGGCATCTGGGCATGGACTTTCCAGGTGACAGTTTCATGGATCGGGACTGGAGACAACCCGTCTTGGATATGCCGCTGGACAGAGGCTTTGACTATTTCTATGGCGTGCCTGCTTCATTGAACTATGGAATCCTTGCCTGGTTCGAGGGACGCCATGCCCAGATGC